>NZ_JBFUFP010001636.1:0-797 GCF_056403375.1 Rhizobacter sp. P2_H2 | reverse complement strand
GTAAAAGGCCAAGTTCGTGCAGGGCTACCTGGACGAGCCCGAGGTCGAGCGCGTCGACTGGGGGCCCGATTTCCTGGCCGATGCGAACGACTCCGACGAGGTCAAGAAGCGCTTCGAGGAGCGCGGCTTCCAGTTCCCGCAGACGGTCGACATCTCGATCTGGTACCTCGGCTTCAACATGCTCGACCCGGTGGTCGGCAAGGGCGCGACGCCGGAAGAGGACGAGCGCCACCGCAAGCTGCGCCAGGCCGTCTCGATCGCGATCGACTGGGAAGAGGGCTACGGCCGCATCTTCATCCAGAAGGGCGGCGTCGCGGCGCATGGCCCGGTGCCGGCCGGCCTGTTCGGTTCGCGCCACGGCACGCCCGAGGGCTACAACCCGATCACGCACAAGATGGTCGACGGCCGCGTGGTGCGCCGCTCGGTCGACGAGGCCAAGCAGCTGCTGGCCGAGGCCGGCTACCCCGACGGCCGCGACGCGAAGACCGGCCGCCCGCTGGTGCTGAACTACGACTTCCAGCGCGCGATCACGCCGGAGTTCCGTGCCGAGCTCGACTGGATGGTCAAGCAGTTCGCGAAGATCGGCGTGCAGCTCGAGATCCGCGCGACCGACTTCAACCAGTACCAGGACAAGACGCTGAAGGGCAAGCACCAGATCTTCTGGGCCGGCTGGCTCGCCGACTACCCCGATGCGGAGAACTTCCTGTTCCTGCTGTACGGGCCCAACTCGAAGAGCAGGCACGAGGGCGAGAACATCGCCAACTACGACAACCCCGAGTACGACAAGCGCTACAAGC
>NZ_JBFUFP010001635.1:0-800 GCF_056403375.1 Rhizobacter sp. P2_H2 | reverse complement strand
CCTCGAAGTAGCTGGTGTTCACGCCGACCTGCTGCGCGTTCAGCTCGGGGAAGGTGGCGGGGAGCTGCGCCTTGATGTCGGCCGGGGTCTTGAACGGCGTGCGCTGGCGCACCTGCACCAGCCGCTCGGCGCTGCCGAGGTCCAGGCCCGGGATCACCGCGGCCAGCACCTCCTTGCTCGCGGTGTTGGCGTTGATCGGGGTGCGCGTCGGCAGGATCGTCACATAGGGCTCCAGCCGGGCGAGCGCCGCGGCGTCGACGCCCAGCCAGGTCAGCTGGTCGAAGCGCTTCGGCAGCAGCGGTGCGTTGGCGGTGCCTGCGGGGGCGCTGGCGCCGGGCGCCGGCGGCGTTGYCTGGACCAGGCCCTTCGCGAGGTTGTCGGCCACCGTCACCGCGACGTTGGCGCGCTCGCACAGGCGGCGGAACGCCAGCAGGTCGGGCTCGCTGATCTTGCCGCCGTCGACCAGGTTGCTCAGGTTGAAGCGCGCCTGCAGGTCGGTGATGCCGCCGGACAGGAAGGCCTCGGGCGCGTCGTCGGTGTTGTCCTTGTCGGCAGCGAGGAAGGTGGACAGCCGGGCCTCCTCGAGCGGCACCGCCCAGGGTTCGCCGAGGTTGTCGGAGCCGCCGGACTTGGCGTCTTCCTTCAGGATGATGCGCGACCAGTCGAGCGCGCCCGACAGCATCCAGCCGGACTGCGAGCGCGAGCGCTCGGCCGTCTCGACCTGCACCGCGCGCCATTGCTGCCAGACCATCGACACCGCCAGCGTCGCGATCAGCGTGACGATGATCATTGCCATCAGC
>NZ_JBFUFP010001634.1:0-800 GCF_056403375.1 Rhizobacter sp. P2_H2 | reverse complement strand
GTGCTCGGCATTGCGATGCAGGCCGAGCACGCCGATGCCGCGCTGCGTGCCGTGGCACCGGTGCTGGCGCGCTTCGATGGCCACGCGTTGCAACCCGCAGCATCACCATCGCTCGCCGGCTACGGCGGCGACATCGCGGCCACGCAGGAAGGCTTCGTGATCGGCTGCCCACGTGCACAAGGCCTCGCGCAATGGCAAGCCGATGGGAATTGGCAAGGTCTCGCGCCGTTGCAGGAGGCCTGCGCTGTTGCACTTGATGCCTCCCATGCGCTGTGGGCCGGTGGCCGACCGGAAGCGCAGCGATCGCAGGCGCGGATATCTGACGCAAAAAAAGACGATCGGTCGCTGGTTGGTCTTCCAATTGGTCTGCAACTGGACAACCATTGGTTGGTGCTTGGCGACGTTGTGGCGAAAGAGGGGTAACGCCGAGTAACCCTACCGTCCGCATTTGCAGGTCCTTCGCTATCGTTTGCGCACAACGACAGGGGAGATAAAACCCATGAATCGAGTGCTCTCATGGCCGTTGCTGCCGCTTCTCGCGCAGCAACTCGAGCAAGTCGCACGCTCTCGCCACGTGGCGGTGGTGGGCGACAAGCAGGCCGTTCGCATCACCCTTTCCTTCGGCGTCGTCGAGATGCTGATCTCGCCGAACCAGCAACCGATGCTGCCCGGCACCGAGGTCTACGTGTGGTTCAAGGGCGGCGGCTTTTTATGCGGCCCGAAGCGCGAGATCGACCTCGCCGAGCGCGAATCGCGCCATGCGCTGCGGCGCGTGAAGGCCGCGCGGGCCGCGCTGGCCG
>NZ_JBFUFP010001633.1:0-801 GCF_056403375.1 Rhizobacter sp. P2_H2 | reverse complement strand
GGAAGTGCCGGCGCCGGCCGCCGGCGTGATCGCGCAGATCGTCAAGAACGACGGCGAGAGCTGCACCAGCGATGAAGTGATCGCCCGGATCGACACCGAAGCCGCTGCGCAGGTGAGCCCGCTGGAAATCAAGGCCGTGCCCGCACCGACCGCGGCCCCGGCGGCGGCTGCCGCTGCGCCGAGCAGCGCCAGCAAGAGCGATGTCGCGATGCCCGCGGCCGCCAAGCTGCTGGCCGACAACAACCTGTCGACCAGCGCCGTCACCGGCACCGGCAAGGACGGCCGCGTGACCAAGGGCGACGTGCTGGGCGCGATCGCCGGCGGCGCGAAGCCGGCTGTCGCCGCACCGGTGGCTGCACCGGTCGCACCGTCGGTGGCGAAGCCGCTGCCGGCCGTCGCCGCGCCGATCCAGCAGAACCTGGGCGATCGTCCGGAACAGCGCGTGCCGATGAGCCGCCTGCGCGCCCGCGTTGCCGAGCGCCTGCTGCAGTCGCAGGCCACCAACGCCATCCTGACCACGTTCAACGAAGTGAACATGGCGCCGGTGATGGAGATGCGCAAGAAGTTCCAGGAGAAGTTCGAGAAGGAGCACGGCGTGAAGCTGGGCTTCATGAGCTTCTTCGTGAAGGCCGCGGTCGCCGCGCTGAAGAAGTACCCGGTGATCAACGCCAGCGTCGACGGCAACGACATCGTCTACCACGGCTACTTCGACATCGGCATCGCGGTCGGTTCGCCGCGCGGCCTGGTGGTGCCGATCATCCGCAATGCCGACCAGCTGAGCTTTGCCGACATCGAGAAGAC
>NZ_JBFUFP010001632.1:0-804 GCF_056403375.1 Rhizobacter sp. P2_H2 | reverse complement strand
GGCTCGGGAACATGCGCCCGAAATGCTCGTTGACCTGGTTGAAGGTGCTGGCGAGCAGGTCGCGCGTTTCCAGGTCGATCTTGTGGATCGCGCCCTCGAGCGTGCTGATCGCCTCGTTCAGGTCGGCGTTCTGCGAATCGAGGAAGGTCTTGCGCTCGCGCGACGCGGTGAGCTCGTCGAGCGCCGCCAGGTTCACCGCGCCAAGCGCGGTGATCTCGCGGTTGATGCGGTCGATCTCGCCTTGCAGGCCGTACAGCTTGACGTTGTTGTCGGCGATGTTCTGCGCGAGCGCCGCGAGGTCGACCTCGGCGGCGGTCAGCTGCTCGAGGAACTGCGCGCCGCCGAGCTGCGCCGCCTGCTCCTCGAGCTGCAGCTTGGTGATGCGGTCGCGCAGCGGCTGCAGGCTCTGCTCGTGCGCCATGCGCTGTTCGTCGGCGCGGCGCAGGCGCAGCGTCAGGTCGTCGTACTCGCTGCGCTTGGCGCCGAGCGCGGCCACGCGGTCGAGCTTCAAGGCCAGCGCGTCTTCGAGCCCGACATGGGCTGACGCATCGGTCAGCTTCACCAGCTCCTGCTGCAGCTGCTCGAGCGAAGCCTCGTTCGACACCACCTGCTGCTGCGCCGTCTCGATGCTGCGCTGCAGCTCGCCGCGGCGGGCCGCCAGCGCGCGCGACGAGAACTGCGCCTCCTGCGCCTGGCGCTCCAGCGAGCGCAGCTGCTCGCGCGCGTCGGCAAGCTTTCGCTCGGCGGCGATCACGCCTTCGTCGAGTTCGGCATGGCGCTCCTGCGTGGTCGCGAGCTGCATGT
>NZ_JBFUFP010001631.1:0-805 GCF_056403375.1 Rhizobacter sp. P2_H2 | reverse complement strand
GGGTGTACGCCGGAGCCGCCGTGGCCCTGGCGATCTTGGGCTGCGTCATGGCCTGGCGCTGGAACCCTCCGGGCCACCAACCGGGCCGGTCGGCTCCGGCCATCGCTGGGGCGCTGGCCGCGCTCCTCGTCACCTACAGCGGCGTCCTCGTCGCAAAAGAGGTGTCGAACCTGAAAGCCGCAGGCGCCTGGTTCGTCGGCGCAGGCCTGGACGAACGGCCGGCCCTCGGCTTCTTCGCGACGGCTTCCCTCGACCCCCGGTGGGGCGTGGAGACCGCCGACACCACGGCGTTCCAGCGCGAGAGTCTCAAGCTGCTCTCCGCCGAGCCTCATCCCAGGCCAGCCGACATCGTCGTCTTCCTGCAGGAGAGCCAATTCAATCCGGCGACCCTGGCCGGCTGCTCCGCATCGCTGTGCGGCATGGATGCCTTCGCCGCCGCCAGCAGCACGATCGCGCACGGGCCGCTGCAGGTGCATGTCTTCGGCGGCAGCACCTGGCTGTCGGAGTTCGCGTTCGCGACCGGTGTTCCCCACGACGCGTTCGGGCCCGCAGGCGAGTTCGCATCGTTCAGCGTGGCGCCGCACGTCCACCGCTCCTTCGTGCGCTCGCTGAAGGCGGCCGGCTATCGCACCGTCGCGCTGTACCCGACGCGCGGCGGCATGATGAACGGCCGCATCGCGTACGCCGGCTACGGCTTCGACGAATTCCTCGACGCCGCCGAGCTGGGCCTGCCCGAGGCCTGGGGCACGCCGGATGCGCTGGTGCATGAAGCCGCCCGGCGTGTGCTGGCGAGCCAGCGCCAGCG
>NZ_JBFUFP010001630.1:0-806 GCF_056403375.1 Rhizobacter sp. P2_H2 | reverse complement strand
AGCGAAGGAAATGGCCGCTCCTAGTGCAAACATCCCGAGCCATGCGCCTGGGGACGGCACCATTTTGGCCTCAGCCGCCATATGCCTCCAGAAGTACGCAGCGCACGCGGTGGCCGCGGCCGCAACCGCGACAAAAGGGATGATCTGTAGGTTTTCAGGGGCGAGCCAAATAAAAAGTGCAGCCACCTCCAACCAGAGGAAGACGAAGCTCACGCACGCCGCGGTGACTTCAGCAGTCCTCGTGCTCATGTCGATAGGGGCATAGCGGCCATGCCTTCAGAACCTCCAAGCTCACCGGCGCTCGCGAAGCCCAGATCACCAGCCTGTACGAGTCCTCTCCGTCGAGCCCATTCTCGCTGAGGGAGTTCAGCCCCGAAAACAGTGCGAGAACCGTGTATGTGCCGGGCGGCACCGCTCGGGAGTAGACCTCGCCACCCGTGCATTCATGGACCTGCAAGTTTCCCGTCGGCAAGTCCAGGGAGCACCGAATCACGTGATCGTATCCAGCGAGGTCAATCGTCGGAGCGGAGTCGAAAACCTCCAGCGTCACGGGTACGGTGGTGTTTCTAAGCGGGCAGATGACCAAGACGTTCGCGGCAGCCTTCGCCCTTCGTTCCACATCGACATCCGTCCAGTCGGTCGGCGCATCGGGGAAGATGCCACCGTCCTGAACATAGAACTGGTTGTAGTCGGCGAAAACGTCGAGCACGACAGTTTGTCGAGCATTCATGCGTTATCGGCCTCCGTCCGAGAAGGGCCCTATTGGCATCGACACTCGCTCGKCCCTTTGCCTCGCATGCCAGCCG
>NZ_JBFUFP010001629.1:0-807 GCF_056403375.1 Rhizobacter sp. P2_H2 | reverse complement strand
GTATTCGCCTGCCTGTCGGAAAGCCAATGCGGATTGGCGGAGAACCCATGCATCGAATGCATGCCGCGCGAGGGAAAACCCTCTGGCGTGGGGTGTTTCAGCCCGCCGGCTTGAGGAAGTTCCACAGGGCCCGGGCGCCGGGCTTGCCGCCCTGGCGCGAGAGATCGGGCAGCTCGCGGTAGATGCGCACTTCCATCGTCAGCTCGAGCATGCCGGGCGCGGCGGCCCGCACCAGGCGCCGGCTCTTCAGCTCCTTCTTCACCGAGCTCACCGGCAGGAAGGCGAGGCCGTGCCCCTCGAGCGCCATCGCCTTCAGGCCCTCGGCCATGTCGGTCTCGTAGATCGGGTCGAGGTTGAGCGGCGCCGGGGCGAGCTTGACGATCTGCTCGACCAGCCGCCCCAGGTAGGCCCCCGCGCCGTAGCTGAGGAAGGGCACGCGCTCGCCGGGGGCGCCGGGCAGGCGGAACAGCGGCTCGCCCTTCGCATCGGCCTTCGCGTACACGGCCAGCGTCTCGTGGCCGAGGCTCAGCATCTCGTAGCGCTCGGGGCTGAGCTGCAGCGGCTGCGACGGGTGGTGGTAGGCGATCAGCAGGTCGCAGCTGCCCTCGGTCAGCTGCATCACGGCATCGTGCACGTTGAGCGCGATCAGGCGGCTCTTCAGGGCCCCGAAGCGCTTGCGCAGGTCCATCACCCAATGCGGGAAGAAGGTGAACGCGAGCGAGTGCGGCACCGCGAACTCGATCATGTCCTGCGCGGCGACCTGGTGGCCGCGCATCATGTTGCGCGTGGTCTGCAGCGCGCCGAGGA
>NZ_JBFUFP010001628.1:0-810 GCF_056403375.1 Rhizobacter sp. P2_H2 | reverse complement strand
GTGCAGCTCGCCGACCAGCAGGTCGCGCAGGTCCAGCACGTCGCCCGAGTTGGCGGTGTTGTCGAAATCGGTGATGACGTCGCGCGCCGGTGCCGCGGTCGTGCCCTGGTCGGCGAACTTCCACTGGAAGACGTCATGGCCCGTGCCGCCGGCCAGCGTGTCGTTGCCCTTGCCGCCGATCAGCGTGTCGGCGCCGTCGCCGCCGTTCAGCGCGTCGTTGCCGGCCCCGCCGATCAGCTTGTCGCGGGCGGCGCTGCCGGTCAGCGTGTCGTTGCCGACACCGCCGTCCAGCGTGGAGCCGGTGCGGATCACGTACTGGCCGCCGCTCATCACGATGTCCTGCGTGTCCGAGAGCGTCGGCGCATTCGCGTCGCTGAACATCGCGAAGTTGCTCGTGCCCAGCGTCTGGTAGGTCGTGTCTGCCGAGCCGGTGGCCTTGATCTCGATCTTCAGCACGGCGTTGCCGCCTTGCTCCCAGTACAGCAGCTCCAGCGCCGTCAGCCCGCCGGTGATCGGCACGCCGGTGTAGACGCGGGTGGTCGGCGACTGGATGTCGTCGTAGACCGCGACCTGGTGTCCGTCCAGCATCAGGCGGAAGCCGTCGTCCGCGGTGACGCGGATGTCGTAGGTGCCGGCGGCCATGTACACCTCGCCGGTCAGGCGCACGCCTGCGTCGGTGGTGGTGCCCAGGCCGCTGGTCGGGCCGCTGCCGCCGACGCTGCCGGCGCCGGTGCCGGTCTCGATGCTCAGCGATCCGGCATCGCTGCCGGCGGTGCGGTGCAGGAACTTGTACAGCGAGCTGTTGTTGTC
>NZ_JBFUFP010001627.1:0-810 GCF_056403375.1 Rhizobacter sp. P2_H2 | reverse complement strand
CTCGGGCCCCGTGCCGCGGCGGGTGGAGGCGCCAGACGGACTGACAAGGAGTGACATGACGACAGCGCTTCAACAATGGATCGCGGGATTTCAGGACGCCCGCCACACCGCCGCTCGGTCGAGCGCGGTCTTTCTGCGTGACGTGGGTCACGGCCTGCTGGAAGTGAGCCACAACGGCCTGGCCCTGCTGGGGCTGGCCATCGTCGCGATCGTGCTGTTCATGGGCAGCCGCGCCGACCTGCGCCATGCCGCCGAGAGCCGCGCGCTCGACTGGCTGCGGGCGCGCCACGATGCCCGCGTCGAGGGCACCGCCCAGGCGCTGACCGACCTGGTCGAGCCCGATGCCGTGAGCCGCGCCACCGCAGCCGACCCCAGGGACCTGACCAAGCAGCAGGCCGCCGTCGCGCTGTGGATCTCGCGCCGCTACCGCGTCGCCCCCGAGCCCGTCAGCCGGCTCGTGAAGGAAGCCTGGACCGTCGGCAACAAGTCCGGGCTCGACCCGACGCTGATCCTCGCGATCATGGCGATCGAGTCCAGCTTCAACCCGTTTGCCCAGAGCTCGGTCGGTGCGCAGGGCCTGATGCAGGTGATGACCCGCGTGCACGACGACAAGTACGAAGCCTTCGGCGGCAACCATGCGGCCTTCGACCCGGTGACGAACCTGCGGGTCGGCGCGCTGGTGCTGAAGGAATGCATCGCGCGCGCCGGCGGTGTCGAGGCCGGTCTGCGCTTCTACGTGGGTGCCGCCAACCTGAACGACGACGGCGGCTACGCCGGCAAGGTGCTGGCCGAGCGCGAGCACCTGCGCAT
>NZ_JBFUFP010001626.1:0-811 GCF_056403375.1 Rhizobacter sp. P2_H2 | reverse complement strand
GCATGTGGAAGAGACGAGCTGCGTCGCAGGGAACATATTCACTGCGCGATTCGGCCCTCAATCGCATGCGGACACACGACAGTGCGTAAAACTTTGCGCATTGGTATTGGATCGCTCCGTGGCATTTTTGTCACACTTGCGGTTAACGAAGGTGAGAGGCTCGAGAGATGACCACTGATGAAGCGATCCGTTTGTTGATGAACCACCTCAATGTGGCCAATCAAATCGAAGACCGCATGAATCAAAAGCGACTCCAGTGGGGGATCAACACCACGCAGATGCTGGTGCTTGCGGAGTTGACCCCGCGAGCGCGCGGGCGCGGGAGGGCCAAGTCGGAATCTCGGGCGGCAAGCGCGTCAGAGCTTGCTGCCAACCTGAGCGAGAGCCGAGCAATGATTTCAATTCAGCTGAAGGCTTTGCGCGACAAAGGCCTTGTGCAGCAAATAGAGTCTGCCTCGCTTGTGGACCGGCGCGCTCGGCGGGTCTACGTGACGGCTGCCGGCGCGAGGATGGCCAGCGAGGTCAGGGAGCTGTTGACTCTGCTTTCAACGGTCCTTTGCATCTCCATCGGCCACAAGCTCGCTCCTACGAATGCAAAGGCCATGGCGCTGCTGGTAGAGAAGCTGCCAGACGCTCCCGAGTTGTTGGACGCGGATAGCGTGATTGCATTTCGACGGGAGTCGATTCGCGCAAAAAGGGCGGTGACCATGAAGCGAAGGGGTCGATAGGGACCTCTGCCTCGGGCGGCTCAGTGTGAATCGCCCCGGGTTCCGTGGAGGCCGGTTGGTTTAAGTCAGGCCGGCGTAGTGGC
>NZ_JBFUFP010001625.1:0-813 GCF_056403375.1 Rhizobacter sp. P2_H2 | reverse complement strand
GTGTGGATCAGCGTGTCGGAGCCGAGCGATTCGATCAGCTCCACGCGGGCTGCGAGGCCGGTTCCGGCGGCACCGACGCGCACGTACTCGGGCCGCACGCCCACCGCGCCGTCGGTGGGCAACCGTGTGCCGGCCAGGCGCGTCAGTTCGGGCACGGCAGCCGTCTTGACGACGTTCATCTGCGGCGTGCCGATGAACTGTGCGACGAACTGGTTGGCCGGGTGGTCGTACAGCTCCAGCGGCGTGCCGACCTGCTCGATCAGCCCGTCGCGCAGCACCACCACGCGGTCGGCCAGCGTCATCGCCTCGACCTGGTCGTGCGTCACGTAGATGGTGGTCGCGCCGAGGTCGCGGTGCAGGCTCGCGATCTCGACACGCGTCTGGCCACGCAGCGCCGCGTCGAGGTTGGACAGCGGCTCGTCGAACAGGAAGACCTTGGGCGCGCGCACGATGGCGCGGCCGATCGCGACGCGCTGGCGCTGCCCGCCCGACAGCTCCTTCGGCGTGCGCTGCAGGTACTGCGTGAGGTTCAGGATCTTCGCGGCGCGCTCGACCTTCTGCTGGCGCGTCGCCACGTCGACCTTCGCGAGCTTCAGCGCGAACGACATGTTGTCGAACACCGTCATGTGCGGGTACAGCGCRTACGACTGGAACACCATCGCGAGGTCGCGCTTGGCGGACGGCACGTGCGTGATGTCGCGGCCGTCCAGCTGCAGCGAGCCCTGCGTGGTGGCCTCGAGCCCGGCGATCGAGTGCAGCAGCGTCGACTTGCCGCAGCCCGACGGCCCGAGCAGCACCAGGAACTCGCCGGCC
>NZ_JBFUFP010001624.1:0-813 GCF_056403375.1 Rhizobacter sp. P2_H2 | reverse complement strand
GTGCAGCGGCCACAGCCTGGAGCGCTGGTACCGCGAGGAGAGCCAGCGCCAGCCGAAGCTGCTGTTCCTGACGCGCGAGGAGCTGATGCGGCACGAGGCGGCCGGCATCACGACCGCGTCGTTCCCGAAGACGCTGCGCATGGGCGGCGTCGATTGCAGCGCGACCTACCTGCACGACCCGGGCGACCCGAAGGACGGCGTCACCGTCACCGTGCCGATCTACGCGCTGAACCAGGTGAGCGACGAGCGCTGCGAATGGCTGGTGCCCGGCATGCTGAAGGACAAGGTGCTGGCGCTGGTGAAGACCTTGCACCAGCGGCCGCGCTCGCGGCTGGTACCGTTGCCGGACTATGCGCAGGGCTTCGTCGACCAGGTGCACGAGGCGCATGGCTTCGGCACGGGCAGCCTGGTGGACGTGCTGCTGAAGGCGGTGCGCGACAAGACGCAGCTCGACGTGAAGCGCAACGACTTCAAGCTCGAGCAGCTGTCGCCGCACCTGTTCATGAATTTCCGCGTGGTCGACGAGAACGGCCGGCAGCTGGGGCAGGGGCGCAACCTCGCCAGCCTGAAGGCCGAGCTGGGCGGGCAGGCGCGGTCGGCGTTCCAGGCGCTGGCGGTGCTGCGGCCGGCGGTGGCCACGGCACCCGCTGCCGCAGCGACGCCGGCGGGAGCGAACACGATCGTCGTCAGGACGGCGCCGGGCCGCGCGAGCGCGCCGGTGGCGGAAGCGCCCGAGCCGACCTACACCGACTGGACCTTCGGCGAGTTGCCGGAGCTGATGGAGGTGAAGCGCGGCAGCCAGGTGCTGGTGGG
>NZ_JBFUFP010001623.1:0-816 GCF_056403375.1 Rhizobacter sp. P2_H2 | reverse complement strand
AACCTCGGCAACCCGATCCTCGCCAACCGCGATGCGGCGGGTGTCGTGAGCGGCGTGTCGGTCGACCTCGCGACGCTGCTCGCGCAACGCCTGGGCGTGCCGCTGGAGCTGGTCGTCGTCGAGGCCGCGCTGCAATCRGTCGACACCGTGAAGGCGGACCGGGCCGACATCGGCTTCTTCGCGATCGACCCGCGGCGCAGCGACGGCATCGGCTTCAGCGCGCCGTACGTGCTGATCGAAGGCGCGTACCTGGTGCGCAACGAGTCGCCGCTGGCCGACAACGCGCAGGTCGACCGCGCCGGCACCCGCATCATGGTGGGCCGCGGCAGTGCCTACGACCTGTACCTGTCGCGCGAACTGAAGGCCGCGCAGCTGATGCGCACGCCCACCTCGCAGGCGGTCGTCGAGCGCTTCCTCGCCGAAGGCGCCGACGTGGCGGCAGGGGTACGCCAGCAGCTCGAATCCGATGCCGCGCGGCTGCCCGGCCTGCGCCTGCTGCCCGGGCGCTTCATGGTGATCGAGCAGGCGATGGGGCTGCCGCTGACGCGCGGCGCTGCTGCCACCGCACTGCTCGCCGGCTTCGTCGAACAGGCCAAGGCGAGCGGCTATGTCGCGCAGTCGCTGGCTCGGCACGGCATCCGCGGCGCTGCCGTCGCGCCGGCGTCAAGCTGACCCACTTGGCGAACACTYKCGGTTCGTGGGCGGGGCGGCCGGGGGSAGGCTGTGGGGGCGACTTCTGGGGCGACGGAGAAGATCGGTTTCGGGGGTGGCGCGCGCCAGCGCGCTTCGTRRACWKRCTCATCGGCTGTGTTT
Organism: Rhizobacter sp. P2_H2; assembly: GCF_056403375.1. Classification (NCBI taxonomy): domain Bacteria; kingdom Pseudomonadati; phylum Pseudomonadota; class Betaproteobacteria; order Burkholderiales; family Sphaerotilaceae; genus Rhizobacter; species Rhizobacter sp. P2_H2. The sequence continues at coordinate 3 of NZ_JBFUFP010001623.1, read as the reverse complement.
GAC
>NZ_JBFUFP010001622.1:0-816 GCF_056403375.1 Rhizobacter sp. P2_H2 | reverse complement strand
GACGAGGACGGCCGCTGGTGGGACCTGGGCGAGCACACCGATGCGCCGGCCGCGCGGCGCGCCGCCGCCAGCCTGCGGCTCTTCCTGCTGCACCTGCACCAGGAGAGCGAGGGGATGCACGTGGTCGAGCACGTGCTGCTGCGCCCGCTCGCGCCGGGCGGCCGCGCGCATGCGGCGCTGAACCTGAAGCCGGGCTTCCACGCGCTGCGCGTCACGGTGCTGATGCCGGGCTGGACCGCGCGCACCCGCCAGCCGGCGTTCCGCCGCTTTGCGCAGGACACCTTGCGCATCAACTGCCCGGCCCACCTGTCGCTGCACTGCCTGTGGCTGGAGATGGAGGCGATGCAACGCTTCGAGGCCTGCTGGGTGCCGTGGCTGGCGGCGCGCGAGGCGCTGGCGGCCGCACCCGGTGATGCGCACCTGGCCGAGCAGGCGGACGTGGCGGCCTGCCGCGTGATCCCGTTCGTGCGCCAGCCCGGCGACACCCCCGATGCAGGAGGCGAGGGCGACGAGCCCTTCGTGCAGGGCCATGCCTGACGCGCACCTGATCGAGCACCTGCATGTCGACGTCGGCTTCGACGCCGCGCTGCCGGCCGACGAGGCCGAGGCGCGGCTCGCCGCGTTCATGCAGGGCCCGGCGCTGCGCATCGTCGACGAGTTGTTCGACGAGGCCTGCGCGCCCGACGAGGTGTGGCGCATCGACGAGCTGGCGATCGACCTCGGCGAGGTGCCGGTCGACGCGATGGAGGACGAATGGGCGCTGCGCCTGCGCGAGCGGCTGCAGGACCGGCTGGCCGACCTGCGCGGGCCCGGCGG
>NZ_JBFUFP010001621.1:0-818 GCF_056403375.1 Rhizobacter sp. P2_H2 | reverse complement strand
GTGGAAGGGCTCGGCGGTGGCCAGCTCGTCCGAGGAGCAGCAGCAGTCGCAAGGCGGCCTGATCGGCGCGCTGGTGGGTGCGCTGGTGCGGCACGTCATGAGCAACGCCACCGACGAGTCGTACCGCTGGGCCGGGGTGGCCGACGATCGCATGCTGGGGGCGCCGCGCCGCAACGGCGTGCTGCCGGGGCCGCGCTCGCCGCTGTACGGTCAGCCGATGCCGGTGCAGTGACCGCTTCCGGCTGTGTCCGCGCACGAGAGAAGTGCGCGGCCAGCCGGAACGCGAGCAGCCCTGCGGCGATGCCGGCGAAGACCCACGCTGACACGTGGCCCACCTTCGCCTGCAGCACGCCATGCAGCGCCGCGAGCGCGACCGCTGCATGCACCAGCTTGTGCAGCCGCACCCAGTGGCGCTTCATCCGGCGGATCGCCCATTGAGTGGAGGTCAGCGCCAGCGGCAGCAGCAACAGCAGCGCCGCCGAGCCGATCGCGATGAACGGCCGCTCGGCCAGGTCCTGCGCATACGCGCGCAGCGTGCCGGCATCGAAGCCCAGGTAGAGACCGAGGTGCACCACCGCATAGCCGAAGCTCCACAGCCCGAGCTGGCGGCGTTGGCGGATCAGCGCGTTCCAGTCGCCGATGCGCCGCCCGCAGTGCAGCGCGACGGCGCGCGACAGCCACACCGACATGCGGCGCAGCGGCGTGATCGCGAGTGTCGCCAGCAGCAGCCCCATGGCCCACCAGCCGCTCGCGTGCGTCAGCGCGGCGATCGGATCGGGGCCGAGCGTGCCGGCGATGAACGCGAAGCCCCAGCGCAG
>NZ_JBFUFP010001620.1:0-819 GCF_056403375.1 Rhizobacter sp. P2_H2 | reverse complement strand
GGATCGGCTCGGGCTCGCCGTCGATGCGAACCCAGCAACTGCCTTTGACGATCGCGAAGAACTTGATCTTCTCCGGCGCCGGAAACCGGATCGCCCAGGCGCCGCCGGCGGTGAATCCCCCGGTGACGAGCGATTCCGCGCGCGTGTACTTGAGGATGTCGGAGAACGGATCGGTCTGCATTTGCGTACTGTCGCGCAAGTATTGCGAACGTTCAAGCATTCACAGTCCGGCTGCGGCGTCCTATCGTCTCGGCATGAATCAATTCAACGAAGAACTTGTCCTCGTGACCGGTGGCACCGGCTTCATCGCGCAGCACTGCATCCTCGCGCTGCTGGCGCGCGGCCACCGCGTGCGCACCACCGTGCGCTCGCGGGAACGCGAGGCGGAGGTGCGTGCCAACCTGCGCGCCGGTGGCGCTGAGCCGGGGGATCGCCTCGTGTTCGTCGAGGCCGACCTGACGGCTGACGCGGGGTGGGCACAGGCCGCCGCCGGATGCCGCTACGTGCTGCACGGTGCGTCACCCACGCCGTCGGGCGATCAGGTCCGCGAAGAGGACTGGATCGTGCCCGCGGTCGACGGCAACCTGCGCGTGCTGCGGGCTGCGCGCGATGCCGGCGTGCGGCGCGTGGTGCTGACCTCGGCCTTCGGTGCGGTGGGCATCGGCCACGGGCCGATGACGCGGCCGTTCGACGAGACCGACTGGACCGACCTGTCGGGCCATGTGTGGCCGTACCAGAAGTCGAAGACGCTCGCGGAGCGCGCGGCGTGGGATTTCGTCGCGAGGGAAGGGCGCGGGCTGGAACTGTCCGCCGTCAATC
>NZ_JBFUFP010001619.1:0-822 GCF_056403375.1 Rhizobacter sp. P2_H2 | reverse complement strand
TTGCCGAATCGTCTCGAGCGAGCTGAAGTCGCCGGAACTCGAATCGAAGCTGCTGGCGCGGATCAAGCAGTTCGAATTCGGGGCACGCGACGTCGACCAGATCGACATCACGTACCCGCTGGACTTCCTGCCGTCGTGATCGTCAGTGCCGGGTGGCCGCCGCGAGCGTGATCGCGCGGCGCGCCTCCAGCTCGGCATTCAGCGCCTTCTCCAGCGGGGCGCGCACCAGCCCGGCGTGCTCGTAGCGCAGGTTCTCGTACAGCTCCGACGCGGCCGGGCAGTCTTCCAGGATCAACTGCAAGGCCGTGCCCGGCTCGACGCGTTCGAGCGCGCGGCTCAGCTGCTGCACGACGGTGCGGTACTGGTGGGCATCGATCTCGGCCGGGCTCGCTTCCATGCGCTGAACCAGGCGCGCCAGCGCGTGCACGACATCGAGGTCGCTGACACTGCGTTGCTGGGATTGGGTGGTTTTCATGCGTTTCCTTCCGGGAGGGCGGCGCCGTGGCTGCCCCGTACGCAGGAAGTGGGGATGCTTGATCGGCTTGCAAGACCTGCCGCGGGCTCACCCTTCAGTACGCGGTGGTACTGCCCCGAAGGGAGGAGGGCACGCGCACCGGCGGCGCCGACAGTGGAGGCCCGCCACCGGAGACCTCCATGCTTCAGACGACGATCGCACCGCGGGTGATGCCCACCCCGCCCCTGCCGACAGGCCCGCGCGGCCTGGATGCGCTGCACGACCGGGCCTTCATCGACCTGCTGCGCGGCTACCGCTGCCATGGCGGGCTGGCGCGCGAATCGCAGTTGCCGGGGCGGTGTGGGGTG
>NZ_JBFUFP010001618.1:0-823 GCF_056403375.1 Rhizobacter sp. P2_H2 | reverse complement strand
GCCAGGAGTTGAACCGCGCCAAGGCCTTCAGCCGCGTCGGCATGGGCCGCTGCCAGGGCCGCTTTTGTGCCCATGCGGCGGCCGAGATCGTCGCCGCGAGCGCGCACATCCCGATCGAGCAGGTCGGCCGCCTGCGCGGCCAGGCGCCGGTGAAGCCGCTGCTGATGAGCACGCAGGAGGCCGGCGATGAGTGAAGTCCTGCGCAGCGACGTGCTGGTCATCGGCGGCGGCCTGATGGGCACGACGACGGCGCTGTTCCTGCGCCGCCGGCACGGCCTGAGCGTGCGGCTGCTGGAGCGCGAGCTGATCGGCCGCCAGGCCAGCGGCACCAACTTCGGCAACGTGCGCCGCCAGGGCCGCGCGCTCGAGCAGATCCCGCTCGYGAACCGCGCGCGCGCCGTGTGGGGCCGCGTCAACGAGCTGCTGGGCGAGGACCTCGAGTTCGTGCCCTACGGCCACCTGCGCGTCTGCTACACCGACCAGCAGGCGGCCCGGCTGGAACAGCACGTGCGCGAGGTGCAGCCGCTCGGCCTGGACCTGCAGATGTTCAGCGCCGCGGCGTTGCGCGAGCGCTGGGGCATCTTCAGCGATGCGGTGGTGGCGGGCTCGCTGTCGCCGCTGGACGGGCATGCCAACCCGCGCCTGGCCGGGCCGGCCTTCGCGCGCGCGGCGCAGCGCGCCGGCGCGCACATCCACGAGCACAGCGAGGTCGCGCAGGTCGAGCGCGAGGGCGGCGAGTTCGTCGCGCACACGGTCGACGGGCGCCGCTACCGAGCGGCCCAGCTGCTGGTGACCACCGGGGCCTGGTCGGCGCGCTTTGCGC
>NZ_JBFUFP010001617.1:0-823 GCF_056403375.1 Rhizobacter sp. P2_H2 | reverse complement strand
AGCGCGCGCTGCAGCTGGCCGGCTGGCTCGAGCAGCAGCCGCAGGTGGCGCGTGTGTTCTATCCCGGCCTGCGTTCGCACCCGCAGCATGAACTGGCGATGGCGCAGCAATCGGGCTCGGGCGGCGCGGTGGTGTCGTTCACCGTGAAGAGCGCCGATGCCACCAGCGCCCGCAAGAACGCCTTCCACGTGATCGACCGGACGCAGGTCTGCTCGATCACCGCCAACCTGGGCGACACCAAGACCACGATCACGCACCCGGCCAGCACCTCGCACGGCCGGCTGACCGAAGACCAGCGCCAGGCCGCCGGCATCACGCAGGGCCTGATCCGCGTGGCGGTGGGCCTGGACGATGTGCAAGACCTGAAGGCCGACCTGCTGCGTGGTTTGGTCGGCCTCGATTCCCTTTGATCCAGACACCATGACCCGACCGATCCGCACCCGCATCGCCCCGTCGCCCACCGGCTTCCTGCACCTGGGCACGGCCCGCACCGCGCTGTATTCGTGGGCCTTCGCGCGCCACTTCGGCGGCGAGTTCGTGCTGCGCATCGAAGACACCGACGTCGCCCGCTCGACGCAGGATTCGGTCGACCAGATCCTCGCGTCGATGCGCTGGCTGGGGCTCGACTGCGACGAGGGGCCGATCTACCAGATGCAGCGGCTGGAGCGCTACCGCGCGGTGGTCGACCAGATGCTCGCCGAGGGCAGCGCCTACCGCTGCTACACGACGCCCGCCGAGCTCGACGTGATGCGCGAGGCGCAACGTGCGCGCGGCGAGAAGACCCACTACGACGGCCGCTGGCGCCCGGCGCCCGGCAAGACGC
>NZ_JBFUFP010001616.1:0-827 GCF_056403375.1 Rhizobacter sp. P2_H2 | reverse complement strand
CGGCGCCGTCGCCGCTCAGCCGCACGCCGTCGTAGGCGAGCCAGTCGGCGCCTTCGGTGGYGCGGCGCGTCGCGACCTGGCCGGCCTCGGTGCAGCCGTAGATCTCGACCAGCGGCGCCTGCCACGCGGCCTCGGCCCGCGCGGCCATCTGCGGCGACAGCGGCGCGGTGGCCGACAGCACCAGGTCGAGCGGCGGCAGCGCGACGCCGGCATCGAGCAGCGTCTTCAGGTGGAACGGCGTGCTGACGAGCACGCGCGGCCGCGGCAGCTGCGCCAGCACCTCGGCGATGTCGGCCGGCAGCAGCGGCTTCTCGGCGGCGAACGACGCACCGCCCAGCATCGCGAGCAGCACCGTCGATTCGAAGCCGTACATGTGGTGCGGCGGCACGGTGCCCAGCRGGCTGACGCCGGCCAGGCTGTCGCGGCCCAGGTGGTGGGCGATGCGCGCGGCCTCGGCGCGGATGTTCTCGACCAGCAGGTCCCAGCRCTTGGCGTGCTGCGTCGGCTGGCCGGTGGRGCCGGAGGTCAGCACCTGCGCGACGATGGTGCCGGGGGCGAAGTGCGGCGTGTCGGTGACGGTGTCGGCGCGGCCCGGTGCGATGTCATCGAAGCTCAGCGAGGGCAGGGCGTGCGGTCCGGCACCGGCTTCGAGCAGGCCGTGCGTGCGCGGGAACAGGCCGAGCAGCCGCGCCACCATGTCCGGCGTGTGGTTCGGAGGCATCAGGTTGACGCGGCCGCGCAGCATCGCCGCGCCGAGCGACAACGCGAAGCGGTAGCGGTCGTTGCAGACGGCGAGCAGGGCGTCGCCGTCGGGCAGGTGGCCGGCC
>NZ_JBFUFP010001615.1:0-827 GCF_056403375.1 Rhizobacter sp. P2_H2 | reverse complement strand
GCCCTTGTCGGTGCGCACCTTGAACCAGTCGGTGTGGCGCAGCAGCACCTCGATCCACTCGCCCTTCTCGGCGATGTGGAACACCGGGTAGCCGCGGCCCGCGCCGGTGTGCATCTCGATGTAGGGGTCGCTGACCTGCAGCCGCTCGGGCGGGGTGTCCGCGGCCACCGCCGGCAGCGCAGCAACGCCCAACGCACAGGCGAGCGCCAGCCTTTGAAGGACGTGGCGAAGGTGGGCGTGAAAACGGCGTGGGTGCGACTCGGGCGAGAGGGCGAGGGTCATGCTGGCATTGTTGTCAATTTGTATTGCAGGTCCCCGTGTTCGGGTCTGCCGGCGTGAACATGTTGTAGGTCGCGGTGCTGAACTCGTCCTGGCCCGACGGCGACGGGTGGGTGATCCAGTACTCGATCAGCTTGACGTTGGCATCCTGGTCGTTCGGGAAGATCTGCCCGCCGCCATGCAGCACGTTGATCAGCAGCGGCTTCGCGAGCAGCCGGCTCTGCGTGGTCGAGCCTTCCACCACCTCGCCCTGCGCGGAGTAGAAGTTCTTGTACATGTCGGTCTGGCGGATCACGTCCGGCGTGTTGGCCGGGTCGGTCACGTCCAGCGCGGTTGCGCCGGTGGCGATGCGGAACGCGCCGCCGGTGCCGGCCACCGTGTCATGGCAGYCCGAGCCGGCGCAGGTGTTGGTGGTGGTCGTGCCGTTGTGCGTGATCGGCAGCGCCGCCAGGAAGATCGGGTTGATGCACTTCTGGAAGTAGGCGTACGACAGGCGCTGGCCCGACGCGCCGGCCGGGTTGTTGATCGTCGACGGGTTGCCCAGCGGG
>NZ_JBFUFP010001614.1:0-828 GCF_056403375.1 Rhizobacter sp. P2_H2 | reverse complement strand
GCCGCGCATCCTGCTTCAGCGCCGCGGTGTCCTGGCGCAGCGCCGCGGCCGGCTCGGCCGCCACCGGCGCGGGCTCCGGTGCCGCCTTGGCACCGCCGCGGGTCTTGCGACCGGCCGCCGGCTTGGCCTTCGCGGGCTTGGCCGCGGCCGTGTCGGCATCGGCCGCCTCGACCGCGACGGCCTGCCCCAGGTTCTCGAGATACAGGAAGCGCGAGCAGGCATTGACGAACGGCATCGGCGTCTTCTTCGCGCCGAAACCGTAGACGAGCGCCCCCTTGGCCTTCAGGTGCATCACGAGCGGCGTGAAGTCGCTGTCGGACGAGACGATGCCGAACGCATCGGGCTGGTCGGTGTAGAGCAGGTCCATCGCCTCGATGACCATGCCCATGTCGGTGGCGTTCTTGCCCTTGMTGTAGTCGAACTGCTGCACCGGGCGGATCGCGTACTCGTGCAGCACCGCCTCCCAGCCCTTCAGCCCGTCCTTCTTCCAGTTGCCATAGGCGCGCCGGATGTTCGCGACGCCCACCTTGGCCAGCTCGGCCAGGATCACGTCGATCTTGCTGGCGGGCGAGTTGTCGGCATCGATCAGCAAGGCGATGCGGGCGGGCTTGTCGAGCAGGGTCATGCAGTCTCCAGTTTCCAGTTCAGCGTCTCGCCGCCGCGCAGCGGCTTCAGACGGGCCTCGCCGAACGGCAGGGACTCAGGGAGTGTCCAGCTTTCGCGGCGCAGCGTCACGCGCTGCGTGTTGCGCGGCAGGCCGTAGAAGGCCGGCCCGTTGAAGCTGGCGAACGCCTCCAGCTTGTCGAGCGCCCCCGCGGCCTCGAAGGC
>NZ_JBFUFP010001613.1:0-830 GCF_056403375.1 Rhizobacter sp. P2_H2 | reverse complement strand
GTGTCGGTCGCGATCAGGCGGTTCGTGCCGCCGGGTTGCGTGGCGCCGTCGAACGCCTCGGTGATCTGGCGAAGCACCCGGCCCGCGCGGTCGATGTACTTGCGGGTGAACGGGCCGTTCTTGACGCCCTCCGAGCCGCTTGCATCGCGCGGCTCCGCGTGCGTGAACTTCACCGCATCGGCCGGGATCTCGGCCGCGCCGGGGCTCGGGCACGTCGGGCTGTTCGTGGCAGTGTCGACGCGGCCCGCGATGTAGCAGTAGGCCGTGATCGCTCGCGTGCCGTCGGCACGAATCTCTCGCGTCGCGCGACCCAGGTCGTCATATTCCCAGCGCGTGGTCAGCCCGTTCGGCCCGGTCTTGCTCAGCACCGTGCCGAAGCGCGGGTCCACCGTCTGCGTCTCACCGTGCAGCAACGCATTCCTGCGCTCACTCGGCAGGCTGCCTGCAGGCACCTTGATGCTCTGGCCGGCGATCGTCACTGTCTGCGTTGCAAAGGTCGTCGTGCTCGTACGGGCTGTGAAGAGCGCTTCACCGCTTGCGCCCGGGCAGTTCTCCTTCCGCGTGCTGATGCGGTTGCCCGCCGGGTCGTAGCCGTAGGTTGTCAGCACGCACAGCTTGGGATCGTCGGGCTCGACCTTCTCGGTGTCCACCAGGCCGTCGGCGCGGTAAGTGGTACTCACCGTCTTCGTGTAGTGGAATGGGTCAATGGGTGGCTGAACCTGCGCTTGCGCGATCGCTTGCACCGCAGCGGCGCTCGCGAGCATCACCAGTTGAGCCAGCCGCTTCATTGCTTGCTTTGTGTACTTCACAGGCAGGTCCCCTTCACGAGA
>NZ_JBFUFP010001612.1:0-831 GCF_056403375.1 Rhizobacter sp. P2_H2 | reverse complement strand
ATCCCGGAAGACAAGATCCGCAAGATCATGAAGATCGCGAAGGAGCCGATCTCGATGGAAACCCCCATCGGCGACGACGACGATTCGCACCTGGGCGACTTCATCGAGGACACCAACAACACCGCGCCGATCGAGGCGGCGATGCAGGCCGGCCTGCGCGATGTGGTGAAGGACATCCTCGACAGCCTGACGCCGCGCGAGGCCAAGGTGCTGCGCATGCGCTTCGGCATCGAGATGAGCACCGACCACACGCTGGAAGAAGTGGGCAAGCAGTTCGACGTGACGCGCGAGCGCATCCGCCAGATCGAGGCGAAGGCGATCCGCAAGCTGAAGCACCCGAGCCGGTCCGACAAGCTGCGCACCTATCTGGACAATCTCTGATCGATCCGCAGCCTCGGCTGCAAAGGCCCCGCAAGCACTGCTTTCGGGGCCTTTTTTGCGCCTTCCGCAGCCGTCAAGTTGCCATAAACTTCACGCTTATGACCCAGATCCTGCAGCGCACCGTGTTGTTTGCCGATCTTCGCGGCAGCACCGCGCTCTACGAGACGCTGGGCAATGCCGAGGCCACGACGGTCGTCACGCACAGCGTCGCGCTGCTCGCCCATGTGGTGACCAGCTGCCGGGGCACGGTCGTCAAGACGCTGGGCGACGGCCTGATGGCGGTGTTCGAGAACCCGATCGAGGCGGTGTCTGCCGCCGACGGCATGCATGAATCGCTGGACCGCATCGTCCCGCCGGCGAACCCGGTCGCCGGCGCGCCGGTCGTGGCGTCGCGCACGCCGGTGCTGAAGCTGCAGGTCGGGCTGGCGCACGGCGAGGTGGTCGCGATGT
>NZ_JBFUFP010001611.1:0-832 GCF_056403375.1 Rhizobacter sp. P2_H2 | reverse complement strand
TCACCGCGCTCGCGCTGTCGCTGCCGTCGCTGAAGCCTGCCGAGTTGCGGCAGGTGGGCGGTGGGGCGGTGGTGGAGGGGGCGCCGGTCGGTCTGATCGGCGCCGGCACCGGGCTCGGTGTGTCAGGCTTGCTGCGGGTGCCCGGCAGCGACCGGGTGGTGCCGCTGAACGGCGAGGGCGGCCATGTGTCGCTGGGCGGTGCGACGCCGCGCGAGGACGCGGTGATCGCGGCGTTGCGCCAGCGCTACGGTCATGCCTCGGCCGAGCGGGCGTTGTCGGGGCCGGGGCTGGTGAGCCTCTATGAAGCGCTGTGCCAGGTCGACCGCGCGAACGCGCAGCCGCTGAGCGCGGCCGAGGTCAGCGAGCGTGCGGTGGCCGCGAGCGACGCGCACTGCGTCGAGGCGCTGGACATGTTCTTCGCGCTGCTGGGCAGCGTGGCCGGCAACCTGGCGCTGTCGCTGGGCACGCGCGGCGGGATGTACATCGGCGGCGGCATCGTGCCGCGCCTGGGCGACCGGATCGACCGGTCGACCTTCCGCGAGCGCTTCGTCGCGAAGGGGCGTTTCCGCGACTACCTGCAGGCGATGCCGACCTTCGTCGTGCAGGCCAGCACCTCGCCGGCCCTGCTGGGGGCCTTGCGGGCGCTGGACGATCTGTGATCAGACTTCCGCCGCGATGCCGCCCATCGCGTGGCTGAAGCCGGCGTCGACATAGGTGATTTCCGACGTGACGCCGGCTGCCAGGTCGGACAGCAGGAAGGCCGCGACGTTGCCGACGTCGTCGATCGTCACGTTGCGGCGCAGCGGCGCGTTCTGCTCGACCACCTCGAGGA
>NZ_JBFUFP010001610.1:0-833 GCF_056403375.1 Rhizobacter sp. P2_H2 | reverse complement strand
GGAACACCGTGAAGGCCTGGCTCGTCAGCTCGTACCAGGTCTTGCCGGTCTCGGCATCGCGCGTGTTGCGCAGCTCTTCGATGAAGATCGCATCGGCGCGGCGCAGCAGGTCGGCGAACTCCTTCTTCACCTCGCCGAGGATGCGCACACCCAGGCCCGGCCCCGGGAACGGATGCCGGTACACCATCTCCGGCGGCAGGCCCAGCGCCACGCCCAGCTCGCGCACCTCGTCCTTGAAGAGCTCGCGCAGCGGCTCCAGCAGCTTCAGGCCCAGCGTCTCGGGCAGCCCGCCGACGTTGTGGTGGCTCTTGATCGTCACCGCCTTCTTCGTCTTGGCACCGCCGCTCTCGATCACGTCCGGGTAGATCGTGCCCTGCGCCAGCCACTTGGCGGTCTTCAGCTTCTTCGCCTCGGCCTGGAACACCTCGACGAACTCGCGGCCGATGATCTTGCGCTTGGCCTCGGGGTCGCTCACGCCCTTCAGGTGGCCGAGGAACTGGTCGCTCGCATCGACATGGATCACCTTGGCATGCAGCCGGCCGGCGAACATCTCCATCACCATGCGGCCTTCGTCGAGCCGCAGCAGGCCGTGGTCGACGAACACGCAGGTCAGCTGGTCGCCGATCGCGCGGTGGATCAGCGCCGCGGCCACGCTCGAATCGACGCCGCCCGACAGGCCGAGGATCACCTCTTCGCTGCCCACCTGCTCGCGGATGCGCGCCACCGCCTCTTCGATGTAGTCGCCCATCACCCAGTCGGGCTTCGCCTTCGCGATGTCGAGCACGAAGCGGTTCAGAAGCTCGCGGCCCTTCACGGTGTGCGTGACCTCGGGG
>NZ_JBFUFP010001609.1:0-834 GCF_056403375.1 Rhizobacter sp. P2_H2 | reverse complement strand
GCCTTGCTGGGCGTCTTCGAGGCTGATGCGGCATGGGTAGCCGGTGTTTTCGGTGGCGATGTGGCGCTGCGCGCCGTGCTGGGCGAGGGCTTGGTTGGAGAGGGTGAAGAGCGGGATGAAGGGGGTGGGGGGCAGGGCGACGAGTTGGAAGTGATGCATGGCGGGGTCCGGTGAGGGGGAGCCGGCATCGTCGGTGTTGTGGGATGCGCGGGCTGGCCGGTTTCGGACGTGGAGTTCCCGATCGCGACTTGCTGCCACGCGGGTTTCATCCGAAATGGGGAAAGGATTTCCTGATTCGGAGGGCCATCGCAACGGCGCCCGTCCGCAAGGATGGCTATCTCGGTCACTGCGAGCTTCCTGCTTCGGTACGTGCCTTCTTCAAGAGCGGAAGCACCTCATGAAGGTTGCAAACCAGGTCTCGCTCGCCTGAAACGACATAGGGAGACTGGACCTGGTAGACACCCCAGCCTCCACGACCGGTTTCCCAAGCAAGGCCAGCGTGGCCACCCTTCGGGTTTCGAACGAACAAGTCCCCCATCCGCTTCGGCCAGGGGCCGGGCTAAGGCACGCCGATGTACCCGAGCTGCCCCGTCGCTATCGGATTCGGGAATCAGCTTGGCTTCGTCGTCGGCATGCTCGATGGCCAGTCGCCCGGCGTCTGGTCATCAATGAGCTCCAGAAGATCAGCTGCGCTCGTGGCCCGCGCATCGTCTCCCGTCGCCAGCTCGGCAAAGCGGTGACGCTGGGCGTGAATGAAGCGCGTGAGTTCTTCTCGGACCGAGGCGCCACGATGCGTCTCGTGGCCTGGCTCGGGAATGAAGGTGCCGCCGAGGT
>NZ_JBFUFP010001608.1:0-836 GCF_056403375.1 Rhizobacter sp. P2_H2 | reverse complement strand
GCCTGCCGCTGGACCTGCTGGTCTACGAGGCCGGCACCTTCCAGTCGCAGCAGATGGTCTGCATCGACGAGCGCAACCCGTACTTCGCGATGATCCGCAGCACCTGGGGCCAGCGCTTGCGCCAGGTGTTCGAATCGATCGACGACCCGCAGTGGGACGGCAGCGCCGCCGAGCACCCACTGTGCGTGCCGTCGGACCGCTACGAGCCGATGCGCAAGATCACGCACCCCGGAGAGAAGATCATCTGATGGGAGCCGCGTGACTGCCGCCCCGGGCTGCATCGTCTTCTCGCATGCGAACAGCTTCCCCGCCGGCACCTACCGGCAGCTGTTCGACGCGTGGCGCGCCGCCGGCCACGAGGTGCATGCGATCGAGAAGCTCGGCCACGACGAGCACTACCGCGTCACCAACAACTGGCCGCTGCTGCGCAACCAGCTGATCGCCTTCATCGAGCAGCACGCCGCCGCCGGGCCGGTCTGGCTGGTCGGACATTCGCTCGGCGGCTTCCTGAGCGTGCTGGCCGCGTCGAAGCGGCCCGACCTGGCGCGCGGCGTGGTGCTGATGGATTCGCCGCTGATCGGCGGGCTGCTCGCCCGCACGCTGCAGGTGGCCAAGGCGACCGGCATCGGCGAGCGCTTCTCGCCCGGCCACGTCTCGAAGCGCCGCCGCCAGCACTGGCCGAGCGCCGAGGCGGCGTTCGCGCACTTCGCGGCCAAGCCGGCCTTCGCGCGCTGGGCGCCCGGCGTGCTGCGCGACTACATCGACGCCGGCATCGAGCCGTCCGGCCACGGGCATTCGCTGAGCTTCCGGCGCGAGATCGAGACGCAGATCTACTA
>NZ_JBFUFP010001607.1:0-837 GCF_056403375.1 Rhizobacter sp. P2_H2 | reverse complement strand
CTCGTTCTCCAGCTGCGAGCGGTACTGCGAGCGCAGCGCCGCCAGCTTGCGCTCGGATTGCGCGACGGCCAGCGCGCCGCTCTGCACGTTGGCCGTCTGCACCTTCAGGTCCTGCTCGCGCTCGATGGCCTCGCGGCCCTTCTCGTTGGCGGCCAGCTCGCCGACGAAGCCCTCCTTCACCAGTTGCCGGTAGGCCTGGGCCGACTGCTGGTAGCTCGGCAGGGTCTGCGCGATCTTCGAGAGCTGCTGCTGCGCGGCCAGCAGGTCGGCCTGCGCGCGGGCCCGGGTCTGCTCCTCTTGCGCGATGCCGTCGAGGTAGGCCTGGCGGCGGGCGCGGAACTGCGCGTCGACCTGCGCATACAGCGCGGCCGGCTCGCCAAGGCCCGGCAGCAGCGGGCGGTCTGCCAGCTCGGCCTCGATGCGCCGCAGCGTCAGCTTCTTCAGCGCCACCTCGCGCCCCAGCGCCTCGGTGTCGGCCTGCGACGCCCGCGCGTCCATGCGCACCAGCAGTTGCCCCTCCTTCACCGCGTCGCCCTCCTTCACCAGGATGTCGGTGACGACACCGGCCTCGGCCGGCTGCACGACCTTGGTGAAGCTCACCGGCACGAGCCGGCCCTCGGCCGTCGCGATGATGTCGAGCTGCGCAAAAGCGGCCCAGGCCAGCAGCAGCCCGACCAGCGCCGCCACGGTGAGCAACAGCGCCCGCGGCAGGCGCGCCGGAGGCCGCTCCTGGATCGCCAGCAGGTCGGGCGCGAAGTCGAGGGCCTCGGGGCTCAGCCCCAACGTTGCCGACGCCGCGGTCACAGCAACGCCTTCCGCGGCTCCGTGCCACGCCAC
>NZ_JBFUFP010001606.1:0-841 GCF_056403375.1 Rhizobacter sp. P2_H2 | reverse complement strand
GGCGTGCTGGGCAGGCCGCTCGCGTTCTGGTGGCGCACGTCGCTGCTGAAGCGCAGTTCCTTCTCCTCGGCCTTCTTGCGCCAGCTCGCGATCTGCTCGAGCACCGTGTCAGGATTGCGCCCGGACTTACGGATCACTTCGACCTCGCTGATGAAGCCGGCTTGGCTCAGCGTCAGCCAGGCAGTGGCTTCCTTTGCCATGTCGATCCATGGCATCGACGGCGCGACGTAGAGCACGTCGTCGTGCGTGCCTGGCTTGAGATCCTTGGGGAACGGCACAACCCCGGAAACCGCCGCCGCGCCGATGAAGTCCTCCACCATCGGCTGTACGGCCATCGAGATGAAGTCGTCGGTCAGGCAGGCGTAGTGCACCCACTGCTCGACGAGCTCCTGCCGCTGGCTGCTGTAGGTACCGTCGTAGTTGCGGCTAACGCTGGAGTAGCTCGCGCTGATACCGGCGGCGAAGGCGCGCAGCTGCCCGTTCCGGAAGGTGATCAGGTTCGGGTTCGGGCGCTTGCTGTCGATCAGGCCGATCTCCTCTCCCACCGCCAGCGTGTCGATGATGGTGCCGGGCGACAGCCCCACCTGCCGCGGCAAGTCATTGCCGTTGTCGTCCTTCAGTGGGCCCTCATAGCCCCCGCCGTCGGGCGCGTGTCGCTTGACGTAGCCGGTCAGCATGGCCGCCACCTTGGCCGCGATCCGCTCGGACTCCTCGTAGTCCTTGATGTCCTCGATGCGGCCGATGACGCTCGCGAAGCGCGTCACGCCGCGAAGCTGGCCGATGCGTGACAGGTGCGCCAAGTGCAGCATGCGGTCGGCTGTAACCACCTTTAGGTCTTGGT
>NZ_JBFUFP010001605.1:0-842 GCF_056403375.1 Rhizobacter sp. P2_H2 | reverse complement strand
CCTGCAACTTGTGCAGGCTGCCGGCGGCCAGCAGGTGGCCGAGCACGGTGAATTCGTTGTCCTGCACCAGGTCGGGCGTGTCGCTCTGGATCAGCAGCGCCCGCTGCGCCGATTTCTGCGCGCGGCTGTAGCGCCCGCCGAAGTACTGCGACAGCGCATCGCGCAACGCCGCCTGCGCGGTGCGGTCGCGGCGCGCGACGCGCCATTCGTGGGCCCGCCGCGGCAGCCCGATCAGCGCGTTGATCGCCTGGATCACCGCGACCAGCGCGAAGCAGGTCGCCACCAGTGCGATCAGGAACAGGTTCAGCGAGACGTCGAGCCGCCACGAGCCCCAGTAGAACGACGCCAGGCCGTCATTGGTGCCCAGCACCGAAGCGCTGACCACCGCCAGAGCGAACAACAGCACGAACCAGATGACGGCACGCATCGGGAAGGGGGACCTCAGGTCAACGGCCGGCCGTCGCGGTGGCCAGCGCCGCGAGCGTGTCGTCGGGCCGCGGCAGCACCACCTGGCGGGCGCCGGCCGACACCTGCTTCACCAGTTCGAGCGCCACCGTCGTGCGCCGCGAGCTGCGGTCGAAATAGCGTTCCAGCGCCTGCTGGGCGCTCTGCAGGTCGGCCTGCGCCGCGTCGAACTGGCGGCTCAGCACCGCCAGGCGCGCGTTCAGCAGGCGCAGCTTCAGGTTCTCGCGCAGGAAGAAGGCCTGCTCCGGCGCCAGCCACATCGCATCCGGGTTGTCGATGCGGTTCACGCGCACCAGCGAGCGGGTCTCGCCCCAGACGCGATCGAACAGCGCACCCAGGCGATCGGACAGCTCGGCCAGCCCGCCGCCCACCGGCGT
>NZ_JBFUFP010001604.1:0-842 GCF_056403375.1 Rhizobacter sp. P2_H2 | reverse complement strand
CTCCATGGGCGATCCAAGCGGACCGAGGGGCTGGAGCACTCATAAGCTTCAGCTTGAGTGGAAACGTGTACGCTCCTGATTCTGATGTCCGTGATCGACTTACACAATCCAACGGCGGCTGGGTGTACCTCGATGTGGAGGGGAAGAGCGAGGAGTTTTATGATACCCAAGGGAATATAATCAGTATCAGAAGAAGCAACGGCGCCGCACTATCTTATACGTACAGTCTGGCAAGTACTCCTCCCGCGGTGGCACCTACGCCAGGTTTGATCATTGCTATTCAAGATAACTTCGGCCGCTCCATACAGTTCCTGTATGAGCAGCCAATCGGTGTGGACACGCCACGGGTTCGACAGCTGATTGACCCCAGTGGAAACGCCTCTACCGCGCACTACGATGGAGTGGGGAATCTTGTCGGCATTTCGCCATCGATCGGTGGCTATCGTCATTACCTCTACGAGAGAACGGACCTGCCGTGGGCATTGACCGGTGTGGCCGACGAGAACAGTACTCGCTTCTCTACGTATGGATACGACGCTGCGGGGCGTGCGATTCAGACTCAATTGGCCGGTGGTGTCAGTCTCTATGCTGCTAGCTATGCGTCTCCCCCGTCGTGGAATGTAGTTCTCAGCTATGAGGCTTCGAATAATACGTACTGGGCTGATCATTACTGGAATGCGCCAACGGGGATCTCACTGACGACGCCTCTTGGTGCTGCGAGTAACTTAACAACGCAGTATGTAGCAGGTTCTCAGTACATATCGGGGCAGAGTCAGCCAGCAGGGAGTGGCTGCGCAGCAAGCAGCACCAATAGAGAGTACGACTACAACGGGAATCTGGTT
>NZ_JBFUFP010001603.1:0-843 GCF_056403375.1 Rhizobacter sp. P2_H2 | reverse complement strand
GCCTGCGCCTGCGCGGCGGCAGCCGCGCCAGAGATGTCAGCCGGCGTCTCAAGTCCTTGATCTTGCGAAGAATTTTCTGGATTTTGCATGGGTGGATCCTGTCGAATGGCGCGCATATGGGCGCTTTGCCCCGGGTTTCAAGAGGGGCTTTCAAAATAATGCAGGCCCCCGTGCTGCAGGGCACGTGGGACCGTGCGGGGGAAAGGCAAGGCCGGGCCGACCCGGGCCCAGGGTCATTCGGGGTCGATGCTTGCGCTCCAGCGGTTCCAGTCGGCGAGCTGGCGGCGATCGCGCTTGGTGGGGCGGCCCTGCTCGATCGCCAGCGCCGGTTCGGCGGCCAGCTTGCGCTGCTTCGCCGCCTCCTCGCGGCGCGCGATGCTGTCGGCCGTCTCCTCGTACAGCGCCTGCGCGACCGGCGCCGGCCCGCGCTGGTGGCTGAGCCCCCGCACGACGAGGCTCAGCGTGACCGACCCCTGGCGCATCTCGATGCGATCGCCCGGCTTCAGCTCGCGCGACGGCTTCGCGGCCTGCCCGTTCACGCCGATGCGGCCCTTGTCGATCTCCTGCGTCGCGAGGCTGCGGGTCTTGTAGAAGCGGGCGGCCCACAGCCACTTGTCGAGTCGCATGCCGTCGTTGTCGTTCGCCATTCCGCCAAGTGTAGGCACGATTCAGGCCGGCGGCGGCTCGCTGGCGGGCCGGAACCGCACCGTCGCATCGAGGCCGGCGAGCCGGCCGGCGAACTGCCGGTTCGTCAGCGCGATCGTCGCGCCCACCGAGTTGCAGATCTCGCGGCAGATCGACAGCCCGAGCCCGCTGCCCTGCGTCGGGTGCCCGGTGTGGAAC
>NZ_JBFUFP010001602.1:0-847 GCF_056403375.1 Rhizobacter sp. P2_H2 | reverse complement strand
GCTGACCTCGGTCTCCTTCTTCTCGACCATCAGCCGCGAGCTGAGGCTCTGGTAGACCTTCTTCAGGTCGGTGGCGGTGCCGGCGTAGAAGTACTCGCCGCGCGTCAGGTTGGCGATGTTCTTCAGCGTCTCCTCGTCCAGGCGCACGCGCATCGACCAGCCCTCGAAGCCGATCGTCTCGCCTTCCTTGGTGCCGATGCCCACCGAATACACCTTCACGCCGCGGTCGGCCGMCATCTTCGCGGCGTCCAGCGGGTCGGGCCCGGTGGTGCGCTGGCCATCGGTCAGCAGGATCACCGCGGCCGAGGCGTACGAGCCCGGCGCGACCGGCACGAAATCCTGCTTCGGCTTGTCGTTCGGCCCGAGCGGCATGTTGCGCTGGCCGGTGATCTGCGACAGGTCGATGCCGGCCTCCGGAAAGATCGTCGCGAGCGACAGCACGATGCCGCTGCCGATCGCGGTGCCGCGCTGCAGCTGGAAGCGGTCGATCGCGGCCACCACGTCGTCGCGGCTCTGCGTCGGCGGCTGCACCACCGCGGCAGTGCCGGCGAACGACACCACGCCCACGCGCACGCTGCGCGGCAGGTCGATCAGGAAGGACTTGGCGGCCTCCTGCGCGGCCGTCAGGCGATCCGGCTGCACGTCGGTGGCGCGCATGCTGCCGGAGACATCCATCGCGAGGATGATGGTCTCCTGCTGCAGCGGCAGCGTCACCACCGCCATCGGCCGCGCGGTCGCGATCAGCAAGGCACCGAGCGCCACGAGCAGCAGGGCCGGCGGCACATGGCGGCGCCAGCCGGGGCCGCCGCCCTGGGCCTGCTTGACGATGGCCAGGCTCGCGAAGCGC
>NZ_JBFUFP010001601.1:0-848 GCF_056403375.1 Rhizobacter sp. P2_H2 | reverse complement strand
GGATCGCTGCGGAAGCGCCCGCGCTGGTAGGGCTGCACCTCGCCGTACGGCAGCCGGCCGGTCAGCCACTGGTACAGCGTGACGCCGAGCGCGAACAGGTCGCTGCGTGCGTTGGCCGCCTCGCCGGCCGCGTTGTCGTCGCTCGCCCACTGCTCGGGGTTCATGTAGCTGGGCGTGCCGGCATGCAGGCTGCGCAGCACGCGCGGCTCGCGGCCCGAGACCGCGACGCCGAGGTCGAGCAGGCGCCAGCGGCCGTCGTCGCCGCGGTGCAGGTTGGCGGGCTTCACGTCGCGGTGCACGACGCCCAGCCGGTGCAGGCGCGCGAGTGCGCCGGTGATCGCGATCGCCGCATCGACCGCATCGCCGACGCTGGCGCGCTCGCCGGCCGCCAGCAGCTGCTCCAGCGTGCGGCCGGCATGCCAGTCGTAGGCGACGTAGAAGGCGGTCGGTTCGCGCAGTTCGCGCAATCGCACGAAACCGTCAGCGCTCCCCACGCGCGACGCGAGCCAGGCCTCGTGCGCCAGCATCGCGCGCTCCTGCGGGTCATTGGCGCGCGACAGGTGCAGCGTCTTCAGCGCGACCAGCGGTTCACCGGCTTCATCACTGCGGGCCTGGTACAGGCAGTGCACCCCGTTGTCGGCGACGCGCGCGGTGATCGTGAAGCCGTCGAGCCGGTCGCCCACCTTCAACCGCGGCGGCACCGGCAGGTTGCGGCCGCGGCGCAGCGCGTCGTTCAGCTCGCCGTCGGCCAGGCCGCGCACCCGCAACACCAGCGCGGTCGCGTTGTCGCGCCCGCCGGCGGCCAGCGCGGCGCGCACCAGCGCCTCGGCGGCGTCGCGGGCCGAGCC
>NZ_JBFUFP010001600.1:0-848 GCF_056403375.1 Rhizobacter sp. P2_H2 | reverse complement strand
CCTCGACTACCACGGCACGATGGACGCCTACTGGGCCGCCAAACGCCAGCTGTTCTCGTGGCCGGGGTTGCGCGCCGCGGTGCTGAACGTCGACGACGAGCAGGGCGCGTCGCTGGTCGGCGAGCTGGCCGGCGGCGGGCTCGACCTGTGGACCTACAGCACGCGCGACGTGGCCCGGCTGCGCGCGCAGGACATCCACTACGCCGACGGCGGCCTCGCCTTCACGCTGCGCGAGGGCGACGAGGCCGTCGACGTGCACAGCCGGCTGATCGGCGACTACAACGTGTCGAACCTGCTGGCGGTGATCGGCGGGTTGCGGGCGCTGGGCCTCGCGCTGGCCGACATCGTCGCGGTCGTGCCCGAGCTGAGCGCGGTGCCGGGGCGCATGGAGCGCGTCGACGCCGAACCGACCCAGCCGGTGGTGGTGGTCGACTATGCGCACACGCCGGATGCGCTGGAGAAGGCGCTGTACGCACTGCGCCCGTTCGCACGCGAACGCGGCGGCCTGCTGTGGGTGGTGTTCGGCTGCGGCGGCAACCGCGATGCGACCAAGCGCCCGCTGATGGGCGGCATCGCCGAGCGGCTGGCCGACCGCATCGTCGTCACCAGCGACAACCCGCGCAACGAGGCGCCGGCGCAGATCCTGCGCGAGATCGTCGAGGGCATGGCCAGTTCGCTGAACGCGACGGTGCTCGAAGACCGGCGCGCCGCGATCGCGCACGCGCTGCACCACGCCGGCGGGCGCGACGTGGTGCTGATTGCCGGCAAGGGCCACGAGGCCGAGCAGGAGATTGCCGGCGTCAAGCACCCGTTCTCCGACGTGCTGGAGGCGCAGGCGATGCTGGCGG
>NZ_JBFUFP010001599.1:0-849 GCF_056403375.1 Rhizobacter sp. P2_H2 | reverse complement strand
GGCTTCACGTCGGCGCCCAGGTCGGCACAGGCCGATTCGATCAGCACCTGCAGGCGGGCGAAGTCGAGCGGCACGCGCTGGCCGCGGTCGATCACCATCAGCGCCGGCTCGGCGGCGGCCGCGGCCACGTGGCCCTGCTTCGAACGCTCCTGCGAACGGCGCTCGCGGTACAGCACGTAGGCACGCGCCACCTCGTGGTGGCCGCCGCGCATCAGGCCGAGTTCGACATGGTCCTGCACGTCCTCGATGTGGAAGGTGCCGCCGCCCGGGCGCGAACGCAGCAGCGCGCGCRCGACCGATTCGGTCAGCCCGTCGACCGTCTCGCGCACGCTGGCCGAGGCCGCGCCCTGCGTGCCGTGCACGGCGAGGAACGCCTTCATCAGGGCGACGGCGATCTTGTTGGGTTCGAAGGACACGACCGCGCCGTTGCGGCGGATGATCTGGTAGCCCTGGTAGGCCGACGCGGAGGCCGCGGGGCCGGTGCCGCTGCGCGGCGTGCTGCTGGTGGAGGAGGCGGCGTTGGGAGTGACGTTGCTGACTGCTTGCATGGATACCCCTTCTTGTGGTCTGTCGACGCGATACGGATTCAATGACCAGGGCTCACGCCGGACCCGCCCCACAGCGCAAAGGCTGCGGCGCGCCGCCGGCGCTGAGCCGCCGAAGACGCATGAGAAGGACCGGTGAAGAACGATGGACGAGCGCGATGGGTGAGGCTGTGGAACGGCTTGCCAACACGCGGGACCCGGGTGCCGCCCTGTCGCTGCTGCTCGTCATGACATGTCGTCGCACGTCATTGACACCGGCAGCATGGGCGGGCGCGGGCCTGAAGATGTTGGGACAAGAGAATAC
>NZ_JBFUFP010001598.1:0-849 GCF_056403375.1 Rhizobacter sp. P2_H2 | reverse complement strand
AGGTGGTACCGACGATGCGGCGCTCGTCGTCGCTGAGCACCGGGCAGTTGATCGCGCCGGGGATGTGGTCGAGCGCGTACTCGGCCGGCGTGCGCACGTCGATCAGCACGCTGAACGACGGCAGGTCCTCGACCGTGGTGGGCTTGTGGCTCAACGGCGTGCCCCCCGGCATTTTTTGATCGACACTTCGATGATGATGACCGAACCCATCCGACTCACGTCCTTCTCTCACGGCGGTGGCTGCGGCTGCAAGATCGCACCCGGCGTGCTGGCCGACATCCTCGCCCGCGCGCCGCAGGGCCTGGTGCCGCCCGAGCTGATGGTGGGCACCGAGACCGCCGACGATGCGGCGGTGTACCGGCTGAACGACCAGCAGGCCTTGGTGGCCACCACCGACTTCTTCACGCCGATTGTCGACGACCCGCGCGACTTCGGCCGCATCGCGGCGACGAACGCGATCTCCGACATCTACGCGATGGGCGGCACGCCGATCATGGCGCTGGCGCTGGTCGGCATGCCGCTGGACAAGCTGCCGCCGGCCGTCATCGGCGCGATCCTTGAGGGCGGCGCGAGCATCTGCSGCGAAGCCGGCATCCCGATCGCCGGCGGCCATTCGATCGACGTGCTGGAGCCGATCTACGGGCTGGTCGCGCTCGGCCTGGTGCACCCCGACCGGGTGCGCCGCAACGCCGACGCGCGCGACGGCGACGTGCTGGTGCTGGGCAAGCCGCTCGGCGTCGGCATCCTGTCGGCCGCGCTGAAGAAGGGTGTGCTGGATGCGGCGGGGTATGCGGAGATGCTGCGCCACACGACGCAGCTGAACCGCGTCGGCAGCGAACTGGGCGCGCT
>NZ_JBFUFP010001597.1:0-849 GCF_056403375.1 Rhizobacter sp. P2_H2 | reverse complement strand
AGCCCGAAGGCCGTCGCGCGGGTGGCGTTGCTGTCCGCCAGCGTGCCGGCGCGCAGCAGGTTGGCCGTCTCGCGCACCGAGCCGGCGAAGCTGCCGATCAGCATCGGCGTCGGCACGTCCTTCACGATCTGCTGCGATTTCGCGGCCTCGAACACGGCCATCCAGCCCTGGCTCAGGCGTGCCGACAGGCTGCGGCTCGCGTCGCTGAACCACGGCGAGTTGTAGTACTGCTCGATGAACACCATCTGCGCATAGTGCGTCAGCCGGCGATCGAGCCAGTTGTGCCACAGGTGCTCGAAGCGGCTGCGCAGCGGCGCGCCCGGGTCGTCGCCCTGCAGCAGGCTGGCGGTGGTCTCGGTCTTGGCCTGCTCGTAGAGCGCGACCATCAGCTCTTCCTTCGACGCGAAGTAGACATACAGCGTGCCGGTGGCGATGCCGGCCTCGCGCGCGATCGCCGCCATCGTCAGGCCACTCAGGCCGGTCTGCTCGACCAGCGTGAACGTCGCCTGCGCGATGGCCCGCAGCTTGTCGTCATCCTTGAGCTTCACGGGGTGATCATAGCCGAGCGAATATTCATTCAACGGCGCAGGTAGCGCATCAGCGGCACCGATTCGGGCGCTTCCAGCGTCGCGTCGAAGATGCCTTCGAGCTGGTAGCCGAAGAACTCGGCGAGCGCCGCCTCGCCCAGCTCGAGCGGATGGAACGGAAAGGGGTAGGGCGGCTCGCCGTCGTCGACGTCCACCGGGTGTTCGCCGTTCCAGAACGGCAGCTCGAACGCCATCTTCGGCCCGATGTTCTCGAGGATGCCGTCGTCGGGCGTCAGGCTCAGCGAGCGTTCGAGCTTGCCGC
>NZ_JBFUFP010001596.1:0-850 GCF_056403375.1 Rhizobacter sp. P2_H2 | reverse complement strand
GCTTCGAGAAGCGGTGGATTGTGCCATCCGCGTCTTTTGCCCATCGGACACCATTCTTGTCGACGACCGAGTTCTCGTAGAGCTGATCGACATTCTTCGGCTCGGGACTTCTCGAGTTGGGATGGTGCTTCTCGTTGGTGATTCGCTTGGGCTTCGAGTTGTCGCCGCCATCCTCGTCCGGCCCACCCGGTGGCAGGCTTGCGCTATTTGCCCCAGTCGATAGTCCATCAGCGGCCTGCTGCAAGAACGCATACGGCCCGGCCATCGTACTGCTTCCAGGAATCTCAGTCGCCTCTTGGACCAACACCAGAGTTTCCCCGGCGAGAAGCGCGTAAAGCTGCAAAGGAGTCAGGCTGGGGAGTCGCACCACAACAGGCTTCGGCCTTTGCATGACCAGCGAGCCGCCCATCAGTGACCGCACGTAGCCGCCCGCGAGCATTCGCTTGTTGTATTTGTCAATCTCCGCCCTGAGAACGGTCAGGCACGCACCGGTGCAGCCGGGATTCACTGCTCCATTGCCAGTGATTTTCACTTCCTTCATTTCCTGGGGCTTCGGCAGCGGCAGCGGCGGAGGCTGCGACGGATGCTGCTCGGGGTCCGGCAACGGCAGCGGCCAACTCCATTTCTTCTGCGTCAGCTCATTCGGATTCCACCCGCTCGGGTCCGTGCTGTTCAGTGGCCGGTTCTCCACATAGCTGTAGCGGTTGTAGCTCTGCAGTTCATAGGGCTGCGTCACCGCGCGGTCGACGGACAGGAAACGCCCAATGGACGCGTCGTACATGCGCCCGTTCATGTGCGTGAGCCCGATGTCGTCGAGCTGCTCATGGCCGGTGAAGCCGCGGTCCGTGCC
>NZ_JBFUFP010001595.1:0-851 GCF_056403375.1 Rhizobacter sp. P2_H2 | reverse complement strand
CCGGCTCGACTGGGACGCGCACCCCTACTTCCAGCAGATCCGCGGGCTGCAGGTGTCGTCGCACTTCGTCGTGCGGCGCGACGGCGAGCTGCTGCAGTTCGTCTCGTGCAACGAGCGCGCATGGCACGCCGGCCGCTCGGCCTGGCGCGGGCGCGAGAACTGCAACGACTTCTCGGTCGGCGTCGAGCTGGAAGGGCTGGAGGGCGAGCGCTTCGAGGAGGCGCAGTACGCGCGGCTGCTGCCGTTGCTGCGCGCGCTCGCGCGGCGCTATCCGCTGCAGGGCGTGGCCGGGCACGAGCATGTCGCACCCGGCCGCAAGATCGACCCCGGCCCGGGCTTCGACTGGCCGCGCGTGACCGAGGGCCTGCGCTGGCACGGTCGGTATTTTCCCGAAGGCTTGCGCGGGCCGCGCTGAGTGCCGCACGAGAGGGCCTGCGTTCGCATCGCGGCAAGCCAGTTTCCATCGGCGTCTGCGGCGCAAATCGGCGGGAGCGCAAGGCTGCGCGCGGATGCATCGCCGCAGGTGCAGCGCCGGTGGGCGCCGAGGCCGCGCGGCAATCAAAAACGGCGCGTCGAGGTGCACCGCCGCTTCATCCCCCTTGTTTGTCGGGACGCTATAGCTAGTGCTTGAAGGGTGGGGAGCCCCCAGATATAGTGTCCCTCGTGGTATTCTCTTGTCCCAACTTCGTCAGGCCCGCGCCGGCACTTGCTGCCGGTGTCATTGACGTGCGACGAGATGTCATGACGAGCAGCAGCGACAGGGCGGCACCCGGGTCCCGCGTGTTGGCATGCCGTTCCACAGCCTCACCCATAGCGCTCGTCCATCGTTCTTCACCGGTCCTTCTCATGCG
>NZ_JBFUFP010001594.1:0-856 GCF_056403375.1 Rhizobacter sp. P2_H2 | reverse complement strand
GCGCTGCGCGACGACGACCTGCCGGAGCCGGTGAAGTCGGTGGTGGCGCGCATGCAGCTCGGTGTGCAGCGCAACCATGACCAGATCAAGATGCTGCGCGACCGCGAACGCGCGAAGAGCGGAACGTAAATCCTGCCGATGTTCTTACCGGCGTCAGAAAACTTCACCCGGTCGAATTTGCAGAGGGACTGTGCCCGCCAGCCAGCGCCTCCAGTACGTCAGTGATGCGGTGCCCGGCATCCGCCGGGCGCGCCGCGGCACCGGCTTCAGTTACATCGGCCCGGACGGGCGGCCGTTGCGCGAGCGCAGCGAACTGGAGCGGATCCGGCGGCTGGCGATCCCGCCCGCGTACACGCAGGTGTGGATCTGCCCGTCGCCGCTCGGCCATGTGCAGGCCACCGGGCGCGATGCGCGCGGCCGCAAGCAGTACCGCTACCACGCCGAGTGGCGGCGGGTGCGCGACGAGGACAAGTTCGACCGCATGCTGGAGTTCGGCGAGGCGCTGCCGCGCATCCGGGCGCGGGTGCAGCGCGACCTGAAGGATGGCGGCGCGCGGCCGGGCCGCGAGACCGTGCTCGCGACCGTCGTGCGCCTGCTCGACACGACGCTCGTGCGCATCGGCAACGACGAGTACGCCCGCAGCAACGGCTCGTTCGGCCTGACGACGCTGCGCAACCGGCATGCGCGCGTGAACGGGCGCGAGATCACGCTGCAGTTCCGCGGCAAGAGCGGCGTGCAGCACCGCGTGGCGCTCGAAGACCCGCGGGTCGCGCGCGTGGTGCGGCGCTGCCAGGCGATGCCGGGACAGGCCTTGTTCCAGTACGAGGGCGACGATGGCGAGTTGCACGGCATCGGC
>NZ_JBFUFP010001593.1:0-857 GCF_056403375.1 Rhizobacter sp. P2_H2 | reverse complement strand
ACCGTGATGCGGTGCATCGCGCGGATGTCCAGCGTGCCGGCCACGTAGCGGTGGCAGCAGGCCAGGTAGGCCTCGGGGGCCTCGGGCGGCAGGATGCCGCGCGCCGTGAGGAAGCGTGTCCAGGCCATGCCGCTGTCGAAGGGAATCAAGGTGTGATCCAGGTCGAACAGCGCCAGGTTCATGCGTGTCTCAGGCGTGGCTCAGCTCGCGCGACAGCAGGTGCGCCGGCAGCACGCCGCGCAATGCGTTGCACACCACGATGGCCTGCGCACGCCGCAGGTCGGCCCGGCTCAGGCTGCGCTCGACGGTGGCCCAGCCCGGATCGGCCAGCAGCCGCGCGCGCATCACGCCGGGCAGCGCGCCGTCGTGCAGCGGCGGCGTGCACCAGCGGCCGTCCAGCAGCAGGAACACCGAGCTGCGCCCACCTTCCACCAGACGGCCGTCGGCGGTGAAGAACAGGCTGTCGAACGCGCCGGCCCGCTCGGCCGCCTGCACGCCGGCGTCGTAGTGCTGGCGCAGCGTGGTCTTGTGGGCCGCCAGCGGGCGGTGGTCGGGCAGGGGCTGCGCGGCGATCAGCAGGCCCACCGGCCCCGCGGGCAGCGGCGCGAGCGGGGCGTGGGTGATCGCGATCTCGCCGCCGTGCGCCAGCGCAATGCGCAGGCGCGACGGCGTGCCGGCCGGCAGCGCGGCCAGCGTGGCGGCCACCGCCGCGCGCACCTGTTCGCCATCGAACGCGAAACCGAGCGCGCGTGCGCTGTGCGCCAGCCGCGCCAGGTGCTCATCGAGCCCGCGCGCCTCGCCGCGCTGTGCCCACAGCGTCTCGAACAGCTGGAAGCCCGGGTCCAGCCCGGTCAGGA
>NZ_JBFUFP010001592.1:0-862 GCF_056403375.1 Rhizobacter sp. P2_H2 | reverse complement strand
GGTTGAACACACGCTCGCGCTCGTACTCGTCGAGCGCGAAGCGGTTGCCGCCGACGCCCTGGTTGAAGAACGAGGTGCCCTGGCGGTTCGACGAGAACACGAAGCCCTTGCCGGCCGGCAGGTAGGCCGGGTCGACGTCGTCGCCGTCGGTGGAGCTGGTCAGACGCTTGAAGCTGCCGCCGGTCAGGCCGCTCTTCGTCATGTCGTATTCCCAGATGTTCCAGCGCCCGGTACAGGCCTTGGCGCCGTTGATCATCGAGGTGTTGGAGGTCTCGCACTTCAGCGCGAAGACGATCTTCTTGCCGTCGAACGACACCTCGGGGTCGGACACGTCGCCGTGGCCCTGGGTGATGTCCTTCGTGATGTTGTGCTCGGGCGCGCTCGGCGAGGATTTCTCGCGGATCATCAGGTCGCCGCCCTGGGCGTACGGGGCGCCGTTGGTCGGGTTCATGCCCATCGTGTTGACGCGCTGCGTGTACGCGAGCGGCACGTCGCCTTCCACCGTGAGGCTGGATGAATCGCTGGAACTGCCGCTGCCGCAGGCCGCGAGGACCGCGGCCATGGTGGCGAGCAGCGCGGCGCCGGCGAACCGGATGCTGCCTCGGTGCGCCCGGCGATCGCTCGCGGGGCCCTGGGTTGCTGTGGGGTACTTCATCTTCTCGCCTCCGATGCGGCCGGTCGTCTACTGCCGGCCTGGGTTGCCGGATTGCGGGGCGGCGCCCAGCAAGCCGGAGGAGTAATGCAGAACACCGTCCGCGTCGATCACGATCGCATCGACGCCCTCCTGCGACTCGACGAGCCGCATGCCCTCTGCAAGGCCTTTCACGAACACACTCTTGGACAGTCCTTCGCTCGTGAGCCC
>NZ_JBFUFP010001591.1:0-862 GCF_056403375.1 Rhizobacter sp. P2_H2 | reverse complement strand
GCGCGGCGCTGCGGGCGCTCGGGCGCGGCGCCGAGGCCGCCGGCGTCACCGGCTCGCGCCGCGGCTCGGCCTGCGCCAGCAGCGGCAGTTCGTCGACCAGCCGCACCACCTCGTCGACCTTGATCGACAGCCCGCCGATGTCGGCCACGCCGACCGACTTGACGCGGTCGATGTCGCGCGCGATCGCGCGGCGCACGCCGTCCAGCCGCGGCTGGCTGTAGCGGGCCAGGCGCTCGTCGGCCTGCTTCAGCGCCGCCACCAGCGGCTCGGCACTGCCGGTGATCGCCGCTTGCTGCTGCGCGACGCGCAGGCCGGCGTCGATGTCGACCAGCACGTTCTCGTCGCGCGAGCGCGACAGCGACTGGATCAGGTCCTCGAGCTGGCTGCGCTGGATCGCGACCTCGGCCAGCTTGGCCTCGAGCAGCGCGACCTTGGCCGCACTGTCGCGCGCGACCTCCTGCGCCTGGCGCGCCATCACCTGCGCCTCGCCGGACTGCCGGCCGCTGTCCTGCTGGCGGCGCACCAGCTCCTGCTCCAGCGTGCGCACCCGTTGCTGCGCCGACCAGGCCTGCACCAGCGCGATGACGATCAGCAGCACCAGCAGCGCGAGCACCGCCGGCGCGAGCCAGCCAGGCAGGCGGCGCGGCGGCGCGGCAGCGGCCACCGGTGCGGCGGGCACCGGCTCGGCGATGGAGGGCGGGGAGGCAACGGTGTCGGTCACGATGCGATCGATTGTATGCAGGCCACCACTTCCGCGAGAGCGGGCCGGGATTCGAGCACCTGCCCGAGGCCGAGCGCGCGCGCGCGGGCCGCGATCCGCGGGTGCGTCGCGAGCGCGCGGCCGGCCGCCCAGGTCCGGGCC
>NZ_JBFUFP010001590.1:0-864 GCF_056403375.1 Rhizobacter sp. P2_H2 | reverse complement strand
ATGATGTACGTGAACCTGATCTGGATCTGGGGCCACCCCGAGGTSTACATCCTGGTSCTGCCGGCCTTCGGCATCTTCTCGGAAGTGGTCTCCACCTTCAGCGGCAAGCGCCTGTTCGGCTACGCGTCGATGGTGTACGCCACGGTCGTGATCACCATCCTGTCGTACCTGGTGTGGCTGCACCACTTCTTCACGATGGGTTCGGGGGCGAGCGTGAACTCGTTCTTCGGGATCACGACGATGATCATCTCGATCCCGACCGGCGCGAAGATCTTCAACTGGCTCTTCACGATGTACCGCGGGCGCATCCGCTTCGAGGTGCCGATGCTGTGGACGGTCGGCTTCATGATCACCTTCGTGATCGGCGGCATGACCGGCGTGCTGCTCGCGGTGCCGCCGGCCGACTTCGTGCTGCACAACAGCCTGTTCCTGATCGCGCACTTCCACAACGTGATCATCGGCGGCGTGCTGTTCGGGCTGATGGCCGGCATCACCTACTGGTTCCCGAAGGCCTTCGGCTACAAGCTCGATCCGTTCTGGGGCAAGTGCTCGTTCTGGTTCTGGCAGACCGGCTTCTTCTTCGCGTTCATGCCGCTGTACGTGCTGGGCCTGATGGGCGTCACGCGCCGCCTGAGCCACTTCGAGGATCCGTCGCTGCAGATCTGGTTCGTGATCGCCGCGTTCGGTGCGTTCCTGATCGCGCTCGGCATCGGCAGCTTCCTGATCCAGCTGGTGGTGAGCTTCATGCGGCGCGAACAGCTGCGCGACGTGACCGGCGACCCGTGGGACGGCCGCACGCTCGAGTGGTCGACCGCCTCGCCCCCGCCGTCGTACAACTTCGCGTTCACGCCGGTGGTGCACGAC
>NZ_JBFUFP010001589.1:0-864 GCF_056403375.1 Rhizobacter sp. P2_H2 | reverse complement strand
ACTGCAGGCAGCGCGACAGCACGGTGGGCGGCACCTTCTGCGGATCGGTGGTGGCGAGGACGAACTTGAGGTACTCGGGCGGCTCCTCGAGCGTCTTGAGCATCGCGTTGAACGCGGTGTTCGAGAGCATGTGGACTTCGTCGATCATGTAGACCTTGAAGCGGCCGACCACCGGCTTGTAGACGGCCTGGTMGAGCAGCTGCGAGATCTCTTCGACGCCGCGGTTGGAGGCGGCATCGAGCTCGACGTAGTCGACGAAGCGGCCGCTGTCGATGTCGCGGCAGGCATCGCAGACGCCGCAGGGCCGGGCGGTGATGGTGCCCTGCCCGTCGGCGCCGGTGCAGTTGAGCGATTTCGCGAGGATGCGCGAGACGGTGGTCTTGCCGACGCCGCGCGTGCCGGTGAACAGGTAGGCGTGGTGCAGGCGCTGCTGCGTGAGCGCGTTGGCCAGCGCCTGCACGACGTGCTCCTGGCCGACGAGGCCTTCGAAGTCACGCGGGCGGTATTTGCGGGCCAGGACGAGATAGGACATCGGGGCATTCTACGGGGCCCGGTGGTACCCGATAATCGCGGTTTCGGCGGCCGCGCCGACCTCCGACCGCCCCGCCATCGACCCTCTGCTCCCGATGAAATCCACCCCCGCTTCCCCCGACACGCTCAGCTACGAACAGGCCGGCGTCAACTACGACCTGATCGACCCGCTGAAGGTGGCTGCGCAGCGCGCCGCCAAGGCCACCGGCGCGCACCTGGGCGCGCATGGGTTCAGCGAGGTCGAGGCCTCGCGCGGCGAATCGGCCTACGTGGTGGACGTGGGGCCGTTCTACCTGGCCTCGATCGTCGAATGCCTGGGCTCGAAGGCGCTGG
>NZ_JBFUFP010001588.1:0-864 GCF_056403375.1 Rhizobacter sp. P2_H2 | reverse complement strand
GACAGGTGCGGGCACGCCTGAACGGCATCGAGATCAACGGCAAGCACCGGCTGCTGCGGCAGGACGGCTGGACGCTGGGGCTGGACGGCAAGCTCGACTACACGCGGGCGACCAACCTCGACACCGGCGAGGCGCTGCCGCGCGTCGCGCCGCTGCGGGCGCTGGTGGGGCTGGACGTCGACAGCGGGCCGTGGAGCGGGCGCCTGGAGGTGGACGGTGCGGCGAAGCAGAACCGCGTGCCGGCGACCGACGTGGCGACGAACGGCTATGCGATCGTCAACGCCTCGCTGGCGCGGCGCTTCTCGATCGGCAACAGCGACGCGCTGTGGTTCCTGAAGCTCGGCAACCTGGGCGACAAGTTGGCATACAGCGCGTCGACGGTGCAGACGGTGCGGGATCTGTCGCCGCTGCCGGGAAGGTCGGTGAAGACGGGGGTGCGAGTCAGCTTCTGACCGTTCGCGCCGGAACGCCGGCGGTTCGCGACGGCGACGAACCCTTCGTCGCATCTCGATACCGCCGGCGGCGCCGCCTCGCCACAGTCCACCCCATCGACAGCAGGTCGCCGTCGAACCCACCCGATGGAGTGAACCATGAACCGCACCACCCTCACCTATTTCGTCACCGTCGCCCTCGCCCTGGGCAGCGCCGCCGCGATGGCCCAGGACGCCGCCGCGCCGAAGACCCGCGCGCAAGTCCGCGCCGAGSTGATCGAGGCCCGCACGCAAGGCACGCTGCCGATGGGCGGCGAGTTCGCCGGCACGATGCGCCACGACGCACCGGCCGCCTCCGACACCCGCACTGCCGAACGCGCCCCGAAGCGCGCCGAACCGAAGGCGCCGGTCGCCAGCGGCGGCTGATCCGCCT
>NZ_JBFUFP010001587.1:0-869 GCF_056403375.1 Rhizobacter sp. P2_H2 | reverse complement strand
GCCTCGTAGAGCTCGGTGTGCTGCGCGAGCAGTTCGCGGAAATCGGCCTTGCGCACCACCAGCAGCGTGGTCGCGCCATGCGCGTTCGCATCGTGCGTGCGGGGCAGGCCGTCGAACAGCGAGATGTCGCCAAACCACAGCCCGGGCTCCACGTAGGTCAGCGTGATCTGCTTGCCCGAGAGCGAGACCGAGCTGACGCGCACCGCGCCCTTGGCGACGCCGCACCATTCGTCGGCCGCTTCGCCGCGCGACGAGAGCAAGGCGCCGTCGTGCACACGGCGCACGATCGACCGCGAGAGGATGGCATTGCGCAATGGCTGCGAGAGTTTGGAGAACCACGAACCCGATTCGATGTTGGCCTGCTCATCGATTGTAAGAACGGGGGTATTCATGTTTTGTCTCTGACGTGACAGGGTGCGACCTCATTGTCCACGAAGGTCATTGCTGAAAGAGTGCGCGGATTCCCTTCACAAGGAGAGCACATCATGGGCGAACGAGCGCTGGACATCACGAGCAAGGAAGGTCGCGTGAGCGATGCCGAATGGCGCACGCGCGTGGATCTTGCGGCGGCGTATCGGCTGGTAGCGCATTTCAAGTGGGACGACTTGGTGTTTACCCACATCACCGCGCGCGTGCCGGGCGAGGAAGACCGTTTCCTGATCAACCCGTACGGGCTGATGTTCGACGAGATCACCGCATCGAGCCTGGTGAAGATCGACCTGCAGGGCAACAAGCTCGACGACTCGCCGTTCCCTGTGAACCCTGCCGGTTTCACGATCCACAGCGCGATCCATTCGGCGCGCCACGATGCGCAGTGCGTGCTGCACACGCACACGCTGAATGGCGTCGCGGTGTCGGCGCAGCAGGGT
>NZ_JBFUFP010001586.1:0-870 GCF_056403375.1 Rhizobacter sp. P2_H2 | reverse complement strand
GCGCTGACCAGCAGGCCCGCACCGGACGATGACCAGCGCTCGATGCTGATGATGTCGCCGGGGCAGACGCTGCCGATCTCGCGCACGCTGATCTGGCTGTGGCCGACGACGAAGGGCAGCGGAATGCGCAGACCGTCGAGCGCCGCCGTCGTCCGCAGCGCGCGCGGCATCGGCGGCGCGGCCGCGAGCAGGGCGGCCAGCGCCGCGTCGTCGTCGAACAGCAGGTGGCCGCCATGCACGCCGTCGCGGCCGGCGAGCGTGAAGCCGGCAGCGCGCTCGGCCAGCGTGGCGGCAGGCGGTTCGGCGGGCGCCTCTGCATCCGCCGGCGGCGGCGACCACTCGAAGCGCAGGTGCAGGGCCTTCTCCAGCGCATCGGCCAGCGGATGCAGCGCATCGGCCAGCAGCACGTAGCGCAGCTCGCGCGGCAGCAGCTCGGTGTGGCGTTCGTCGAGCAGGGCCGACAGCAGCGGCAGGTCGAGCGCCAGCCAGCCGGCGTGCACGCCGAGCCGCCAGCGAAAGCGCATGCGCTCGCTGCCTGCAGCGGGCACGCCGCGATGCCGCCACTGCAGCGTCCACGGCTGGCCGCACAGGGTCAGCACGCGGGCGTTGCCGTGTGCATACAACGCGTTCAGCGCCCGCACCAGCGACGCATCGGCACGCGGCAGACGCGGCGACACACCGAGGTCGCGCACCTCGGGTCGGGGGCGTGGCGGCAAGGTTGAAACGTGAGTTTGTTCACGCATGGTTCGGCGCAGCGTACCCAAGCCGACCCGATTGAGGAACTACGCAAAACCGTAGGGGGCGGCATGGGTGTCGGATCGGCCACTACGGAAATTCGTGGTTGCTGTCCAGCGGCAGCGAGCCCTAGAG
>NZ_JBFUFP010001585.1:0-870 GCF_056403375.1 Rhizobacter sp. P2_H2 | reverse complement strand
GCCGCGCATCATCGTCGCGGTGATGGTCGACGAGCCCAGCAACGGCAAGTATTTCGGCGGCGACGTGGCCGCACCGGTGTTCAGTGAAGTCGTTCAACAGACCTTGCGCTCGATGGGGGAACCCCCCGACATCGAGGTGCGGCCGCAGATCGTGACCCACGCGCTGCAGGCCGAGGAAGAGAGTTTCTGATGAGCCAGGCACCCACCCTCATCCATCACGCGAGCGTCGAGTCGGCGCTCGCGTGGCTGCTTGCGCGCGGCGTGCGCGGGCTCGCCACCGACAGCCGCCGCGTGCAGCCGGGCGATGCGTTCATCGCGTGGCCGGGCTATGGCGTCGATGCGCGGCAGTTCGTGCCGCAGGCGCTGGCCGCCGGCGCGGTGGCCTGCCTCGTCGAGGCCGACGGCTCCACCGCGTTCGAACTCGATCCGCAGACGGTGTCGGCGCTGCCCGACCTGAAGGCCGCCACCGGCGAGCTGGCGAGCGGCTTCTTCGGCGAACCGAGCACGCGGCTGCGCGTCGTCGCGAGCACCGGCACGAACGGCAAGACCTCCACCGCCTGGTGGACGGCACAGGCGCTGAGCCTGCTCGGCGCGCGCTGCGGCGTGATCGGAACGCTGGGCGTCGGCGAGCCGCCGACGAGTGCGGTGCCCGATGCGCAGGTGCTCTCGACCGGCCTCACGACGCCCGATCCGGTGACGCTGCAGCTCGCGTTCCGGCAGTTCGCCGACGAGGRCTTCCGGGCCTGCGCGATCGAGGCCTCGTCGATCGGTGTCGTCGAGCAGCGGCTGGCCGGCACGCATGTCGAGGTCGCGCTGTTCACCAACTTCACGCGCGACCACCTCGACTACCACGGCACGATGGACGCCTAC
>NZ_JBFUFP010001584.1:0-871 GCF_056403375.1 Rhizobacter sp. P2_H2 | reverse complement strand
GAACGGGTGCAGCACCTTCACGCGCTGCAGCGCGCGGCCCTGCACCTTGTCGGCCAGGCGCTCGGTGTAGACGGTGATGTCGGGCAACTCCGGCATGGCGCGAGTGTGCCAGCGCCGCGGATCTCAGGGCGCGGGCCGTGCCGCGCGCCGGAAGCCTTCGTAGGCGAACGCAGCCGCAATGCGGTCGCAGTCGGCCGGCGACACCCCCGCCTCGCGGGCGGTGGCGAACCAGGTGCCGCGCACCTGCGCTTCCATCTCGTCGATCAGTCGCCGTGCCTGCTCGCGCTCCAGCAGAAAGCGCAGGCACTGCGACAGCAGGTTGTCGGCATTCGCGAAACGGCCCGCATCGCCGCAGGCCATCGCCAGGTCGCGCCGCTCGATGCTGACCGGCACGGCCGGCGTCAGGTCGTAGGCCGGCGACAGCTGCCAGTCGCGCCCCCGCGCGATCAGCGCATGGTTGCGCGGGTGATCGTCGATGTTGGAGATCAGCGCGTTGAAGCACATGCGCCTGAACAGCTCCGCCGCATTCGCCTGCGGCTCGCTGCAGGCCCGCCGCAGCTCCTCGGCCAGTTGCACGTACGACCAGTGATCGCGCGACTGGAAGGTGTCCTCGGCCCGCAGCATCGTCAGCGCGCTGACCATGCGGGCTCGCAGGTAGCCGCCTGGCACTCTCTCGCGGTCGAAGCGGCGGACCAGCAGCACGTCGCGCCCGGCGATCTCGACGACCCGGCTGTCGGCCGTCGTCAGGCCGCAGCGACGCGCCAGCGTCAGCATCGCGTGCTCGACGCGGGCGCTGTTCCAGGCATCGGTCGCCGCATTGAACTTTGCGATCCACAGCCCTGCCGCATCCTCCACCACCGCCTTCGGCGGC
>NZ_JBFUFP010001583.1:0-871 GCF_056403375.1 Rhizobacter sp. P2_H2 | reverse complement strand
TGCGACTTCCGCGAACGGGCGGTCGACGGAGGGCGGGATGGGGGGTGTGGACACCGGGGTCGGGACAGAATCGCTCATGCCTTGCATGACGAACCACGCCCCCCCGCGTTCAGCTGAACATCGCCAGCCTTCGTTCGTCTGCTGACACGTGATCCCGCTGCTCGAACCTCTTTTCCAGGGCGCCTGGGCGMCGCTCGGCGAGGCGCTGGTGTGCGCCGCACAGCCGCCCGCCGATGCCGTGCCGGTGCATCGGCTGATCGACGAACCGGCGGTGCTGGATGCGCTGCTGCGCCGCCACGCGCTGCATCGCGGCGTGACGGGCAGCGATCTGCGCGCGGCCGCATCGAGCTGGTGCTTCGCCTACCTCGATGCGCTGCTGCCACCGGTGGTCGCGGCGGCGAGCGTGCTGCAGCATGTGTTCCCGACCGCCCCGCATCAGATGCAGGTCGTGGTGGGTGATGACGATGCGGCGCCGCGCAGCTTCCACATCGAGCACGGCGGTACGGCACGCCGCGGCGGCAGCTGCAGCGAACGCCTGGCGCCGCTGATCGACCTGCACCTGGCACCCCTCTTCGCGCAGCTCGCACGCAGCGCACGGGTCGCGCCGAAGATCCTGTGGGGCAATCTCGCGCGCCGGCTCGACGGGCTGTTCGAGCAAGGTCTCGCGCTGACCGGCCATGCGCCGCACATCGCGCAGGATCGCGACGCCTTGCTGAGCCAGCCGCTGTGGCACGACGGCCGCCCCAACCCGCTGCTGCCGCGGCAGCGCCCGCATCCGCAGGCGTCGCGGACGATCCCGCTGCACCGGCAGTGCTGCCTGTTCTACTGCCTGCCGGGCGAGGACTACTGCAGCGCCTGCCCGCTACAACCC
>NZ_JBFUFP010001582.1:0-872 GCF_056403375.1 Rhizobacter sp. P2_H2 | reverse complement strand
GCCTCGTGAAGCGAGCGCTGCGAGCGTTCGCGCTCGTCTTTCTTTCCACCGCCTGCACCCTCTCGATGGCCGCGGGCTACACCGCCCGCGCCGGCAAGATCTACGACGAGGCCGGGCAGGAGCTGCAACTGCGCGGCATCAGCCATTTCGGCTTCAACGCGACCATCCTGCAGCCGCAGTTCCTGTGGGCGATGGGCTGGAAGCAGCAGATCGCGCAGATCAAGAGCCTGGGCTTCAACGCGATCCGCGTGCCCTTCGTGCCCGACACGCTCTACAACCCGACGCCGGTCAACCAGCTCAGCTACCTCGATCCGAACCTGAACGCCGAGCTGATCGGCAAGACGCCGCTGCAGGCACTGGACCTGTGGATGGCCGAGGCCGACCGCCAGGGCATGTACGTGCTGCTCGATTTCCACAGCGTGTCGATGCAGCGCCAGTACCCGACTTGGTTCGTGTCGAACCCGGCCGACTTCGGGCTCATCTACAACAAGCAGGCCTACACGAAGGAGAACTGGACGCGCGACCTCGCCTTCGTCGCGAAGCGCTACGCCCACCTGCCGCATTTCTTCGCGATCGACCTCTACAACGAGCCCAACGGCATCGTGCGCTGGAGCACCGGCGACGCGAACGCCGCCAACCCGGTCAACTTCTGGAAGGCCGCGGCCGAATCCGCATCGGCCGTCGTGCTGGCCGCGAACCCGAAGCTGATGGTGTTCGTGCACGGCATCAACGGCAACTTCGACGGCCGCGAGAAGAGCAACGTGCCGATGAACTGGGGCGAGGATTTCCAGCCGCAGGCCTACCAGCCGTTGAGCATCCCGGCCGACAAGCTGGTGCTGTCCCCGCACACCTACGGGCCCGATGTGTACGTC
>NZ_JBFUFP010001581.1:0-874 GCF_056403375.1 Rhizobacter sp. P2_H2 | reverse complement strand
ACCCTGATCCTTGATCCTGATTCCCCATGCATGAGATCGAGCTGAAGTTCCAGATCCCCGAGACCCGATTCACGCATCTGCGACAGCGCTTCCTGCAGGGCCGCACCGAGGCCGTGCGGATGCAGGCGCACTACTTCGACACCGCCGACGGCCGGCTGGCGCGCGATGAGATCGCCTTGCGCCTGCGGCTCGAAGGCACGCGCTGGGTGCAGACGCTGAAGGCGAGTGGCGCGCACGGCGTGGCGCGGCTCGAGCACAACGCGGAACTGCCGGCCGATGCCGTGCGCAGCGGCGCACCGGCCATCAACATCGACCGCCACCGCGGCTCGCCGGCGCACCGGCGGCTTCTCGACGCGCTGGGCGGCGTGGCCTTGCAGGAGGTGTTCCGCACCGAGGTCGACCGCGTCGTGCGTGTCTTCACGCTGCCCGATGGTGCCGAGATCGAGGCGGCGCTCGATGTGGGGCAGGTCGTCGCGGGTGCCGCCGTGCACCCGCTGCGCGAGATCGAGTTCGAATGGAAGGCCGGGCCGCTGCAAGGCCTGTTCGCGCTGGCCTCCGACTGGGTCGCCGAGCACGGCCTGTGGCTCGACATCGTCTCGAAGGCCGAGCGCGGCAGCTTGCTGTCGCGCGGGCAGAGTCACCCGGCGGCGGCGCGCGCCAGGCCGCCGCAGCTGGCCGCGGATGCCGATGGTCCCGGCCTCGCCCGTGCTGCCACAGGTTCCTGCCTGGCCCAGGTGCTGCGCAACGCCAGCGCCGTCGCCTCCGGCAGCCGCCAGCCGGAGCATGTGCACCAGCTGCGCATCGGCCTGCGGCGGCTGCGCGTCGTGCTGCGCGAGTTGGCGCCGCTCGACTGCGGGCTCGACCTTGGCTGGGA
>NZ_JBFUFP010001580.1:0-874 GCF_056403375.1 Rhizobacter sp. P2_H2 | reverse complement strand
CGGGTGCTCCGTGTCATGGCGGCTCCCGCAGGTTGATGAGGCTCAGGGCGCCGGCGTCGCGGCATGGTTGCGCGCCTGCTGCGCCGGCGCCGCCGGCGTCTTGGCCGCTGCCACGCGCGCCGCGGCACTCGACGGTTCGTCCAGCACCGGGTCGATGTGCGTCAGCGCCAGCACCATCGTCGCCACGCCGGCCACCACCACGGCGGCCGGGCCGCTGATCACCAGCCACACCATCCTGTAGCGCCACCACGGCAGCGCGATCGGTCGGGTCGGGGTCATGCTCTTCTCCTTGTCGTTGGGTGAACGTGTTCAGCGAGGCACCATGAAGGTCGATTTCTCGTGCACCTCGGCGGCAGCCTCGCTGCCCATCCGCTCGATCTCGAAGGCCAGCGGGTGGGCGCCCGGGCCGAGCGCGGCCGCGCGCTCTGGCGGCAACTGCACCCGCACCGCGAACCAGCGGGCCTCGGTCGGGCCGACCTCGACCTCCCGCGTGCTCGCGATCGTCGCCTGCTCGATGCCGGTCACGCGCACCCGGTAGCGCTGTACCGCTTCGGTCGCATTCATCACCTGCAGCCGGTAGACGTTCTCGACACGGCCGTCTTCCACCTGGCGCGCCAGCGTGCCGCGGTCGCGCACCACGTCGACCTTGAACGGCTGGCGCAATGCGATGCTCGCGACGAATCCGACCGAGATCGCGACCATCACCGCGCSATAGACCAGCACGCGCGGGCGCAACACCCGCCGCAGCATCTGCGCCTGCGTCCAGCCCTGGTTCATGCCGTTCTGCGTCGCATAGCGGATCAGCCCGCGCGGATAGTTCATCTTGTCCATCACGCCATCGCACACGTCGATGCACGCGGCGCAGCCGATGCAC
>NZ_JBFUFP010001579.1:0-876 GCF_056403375.1 Rhizobacter sp. P2_H2 | reverse complement strand
GTGTGCAGCAGCTTGAGCGGGTAGGGGCCGTCGAGCTTGGCGCGCAGCCGCTTCACCGCGACCTCGACGACGTTGGTGTTGCTGTCGAAGTGGATGTCCCACACCAGCTCGGCGATCTCGGTGCGCGACAGCACCTGGCCCGGCCGGCGCGCCAGCGTGGTCAGCAGCGAGAACTCCTTGGCGGTCAGGTCGATGCGGTCGCCGCCGCGCTGCACCTTGCGGCCCAGCAGGTCGAGCACCATGTCGCCGATCGTGATGGTGGTCGGCTCGGTCTGCCGGCTGCGGCGCGAGAGGGCATGCAGCCGCGCGCTCAGTTCGAGGAACGAGAACGGCTTGACCAGGTAGTCGTCGGCGCCGTCCTGCAGGCCGCGCACGCGGTCCTCGATGCCGTCGCGCGCGGTCAGCATGATGATCGCCACCTGCTTCACGCGGCGCACGTCGCGCAGTATCTCGAAGCCGTCGATGCCGGGCAGCATCGCATCCAGCACGATCACGTCGTGCCGGCCCTCCAGCGCCGCGTGGCGGCCGTCGATGCCGTTGTGCTCGACGTCGACGACGTGGCCTTGCTCGGTCAGCCCGCGGCGCAGGTAGTCGGCGGTTTTCGGTTCGTCTTCGATGATCAGGACGCGCATTCCCGGGAGTTTAGTGACGAGGCCCGGGCCGCTGGCTGACGTGCAGATGACAAATCTGTCATCTGCAGGGGCTTCGACAGGCTCAGCCCGACCCTTCGACAGGCTCAGGGCGAACGGAGGGGCGTCAGGGCGTCCCGAACGTGACCTGCGTCGCGACGATCCGCGTGCCGTCCAGCGACGGCACGCCGGTCACGGTGGCGCGCCGGCCGTCCACCAGGTCGGCTGCCACCCCGCCGCTGAACGT
>NZ_JBFUFP010001578.1:0-877 GCF_056403375.1 Rhizobacter sp. P2_H2 | reverse complement strand
GTGCTCGCCTGCTGCGCCGACGATGCCGGGCGCGCCGCGCTCGCGCAGCGTGCCGCCGTGTGGGCGGCGCAAGGCCTGCGCGTGATCGCGGTCGCGCATGCGCCGTGGCGCGAAGGCGAGCCGCGGCCGGTGCACGGCTTCGCGGCCGACGGGCTGATCGCCTTCCAGGACCCGCTGCGCGACGACGTGCCGCACGCGCTGGCGCAGTGCCGCGAGGCCGGCGTGCGCGTCGTGATGATCACCGGCGATGCGCCGGCGACCGCGTCGGCGATCGCGCGCCAGGCCGGCTTCGAGCGCTGGGACGGCGACGCGGTGTGCACCGGCGCCGCGCTGGCCGCGATGGACGACCGGGCCTTCGATGCGGCGGTCGGGCGCATCGCGGTGTATGCCCGCGTCAGCCCGGACCAGAAGCTGCGCATCGTGCAAGCGCTGCAGCGCCGCGGCGAGGTGGTCGCGATGACCGGCGACGGCGTCAACGACGGGCCGGCGCTGCGCGCCGCGGATGTCGGCGTCGCGATGGGGCAGCGCGGCACCGACGTGGCCCGCGAGGCCGCGGCGCTGGTGCTGCTGGACGATCGCTTCGCGTCGCTGGTCGATGCGGTGCGCGCCGGGCGCCGCATCTTCGCGAACCTGCAGCGTGCGGTCGGCTACCTGCTGGCGGTGCACCTGCCGATCGTCGGGCTGTCGCTGCTGCCGGTGCTTGGCGGCCCGGTGCTGCTGCTGCCGGTGCACGTCGTGCTGCTGGAGCTGATCATCGACCCGGCGTGTTCGCTGGTGTTCGAGGCCGAGCCGGCGGTGCGCCATGCGATGAAGGTGCCGCCGCGTCCGGCGGGCGCGGCGCTGTTCGGCCGCGGCGCGGTGCTGCGCGCGCTCGGGG
>NZ_JBFUFP010001577.1:0-877 GCF_056403375.1 Rhizobacter sp. P2_H2 | reverse complement strand
TCCGCGGCCTCACCAACGTTCGAACTGCCAAGCTGATCCCGAAGCGGGAGTCCTACCATCTTGTCCTTCGCGGAGGCGACGGAGCAGAGGGATTTGTTGCAACCATCGTTTTCGGTCGGGATCGCGTGATCAAACGCATGCTTGCCAGCAGCTTGGCCCCCGAGGACGTGCTTGAGGAGACTACCTATCGGATTCAAAAGGAGTCGTTCGATCGGTAGTGCAAGCTCTTGCATTCCAAGACGATCATCGAACGATACAAGGCTGAATGCGAATGCTCCAAGTAGCTCGACGCCACTACCGATCGACCATCTTCGGGTCGGCGCTTTTGATGGTAGGGCCGAGATCTCTCCTGCGCATACCGAGGCAGAAAGCTTCGAACAACTTCGGCTGAATGCCCGTCGTACGACGAGATCGCCTCGGGCTTCAAGACATTGCCCAAGGAAGAAGAGCCCCAGGTCCCCGCGAATGTCGACCCTAGAAGAAACTGAGACATGAAAGCCGTACTGGCTGCTCTGGTGGCGCCGATGAGTGCGCCATTGCTGTACGTTCTCGCCACATTCGCATGGTCCGGTTACCCCACATCAGGTCCGGGACATGCCGGGAAACTGATAGACGAGTTCCTGCTTGCCCTTCTGCCGCTGAGCTACTTTCTGAGCCTTTGCATCGGAACACCTGTCGTACTCGTTCTTCAGCGGATTCGGCGCCTGACCACGTGGCGATGTGTCGCGATCGCTGCGCTGATTGGCGCCGCGCTCGGTCTCTGCGCAACGTTCTGGTTCTCCGGCCCGCCTGGAATTCATACGCCGTCGTCAGCCAGACTGGCGTTGTCTACTCTCGGCGCACTGGCCGCAACAATCATTGCCCTGGTGTTCTGCGG
>NZ_JBFUFP010001576.1:0-880 GCF_056403375.1 Rhizobacter sp. P2_H2 | reverse complement strand
GAGTCAACGAACGAGGGAGAGAGCATGTCGCTGATCCGCCAGATCTGGTTGTTGCTGCTGGGCACGGTGCTGCTGGCCTTTGCCGGCAGCGTGACCGTCGCGGTCGAATCGGCGCGCGGCTACCTGCAGACCCAGYTGGGCGTGAAGAACGCCGACAACGCGACGGCACTGGCGCTCGCGCTGTCGCAGCAGCATGGCGACAAGGAACTGATGAACCTGCTGCTGGCCGCGCAGTTCGACAGCGGCTACTACAGCCGCATCCGCTTCGTCGCGAGCGACGGCAGCGTGGCCTTCCAGCGCGAGGCCTCCGGCGCCCCGCGCGAGGCGCCGGGCTGGTTCGCGCGGCTGGTGCCGATCTCCGCCCCGCAGGGCGTGGCGCAGGTGTCGGATGGCTGGCGCGCGCTCGGCCGCGTCGAGTTGATCAGCCAGAGCGGCTATGCGCACGACGAGCTGTGGCGCAGCAGCCTGTGGTCGGCGCTGGCGCTCGGCCTGGTCGGGCTGCTGGCGGGCGGTGCCGGCACGCTGATGATCCGGCGCATCCGGCGGCCGCTCGATTCGGTGGTCGACCAGGCGCAGGCGCTGGTGCGCGGCGAGTTCACCACGGTGCCCGAGCCCGGCGTGCCGGAGCTGCGCCGCGTGACGCAGGCGATGAACACGATGGTGGGGCGCCTGCGCATCACGTTCCAGGCGCAGGCCGAGCAGCTGGAAGGGCTGCGCCAGCAGGCCAACTGCGACCGGCTGACCGGCCTGTCGAACCGGGCGCATTTCCTCGGCCAGCTGGCCGTGATGCTGCAGCGCGAGGACGGCGCGGCCGAGGGCGGCCTGGTGCTGCTGCGCGTGCTCGACCTGGCCGGGTTGAACCGGACCCTCGGCCATGCCG
>NZ_JBFUFP010001575.1:0-882 GCF_056403375.1 Rhizobacter sp. P2_H2 | reverse complement strand
GCCCGACCCGGAGATGCCGATCACCAGCTGGTCGCCGCGGATCGGCCCCGGCGCCTGCACTTCGCCCGCGCCCGACAGCATCACGTGGCTCAGCTTGCGCACCTGCACCTCGATCGCCGGCCGGTCCTCGCGCCAGAACTTCCAGCCACCGACCGCACGGATGCGCAGGTGGCTGTTCACCACGTMCACCTCGACGCCGCGCTGCGCCGCCTCGTCGCCGGCGACGAACACCTGGTCGCGGTCGCCCTGCGTGAGCCGGATGCGCGCCGCGCCCTCCACGTCGAGCCGGTCGAAGGCCCCCGGCGCATAGACGCGGCCGACCGGCGCAGCCGGCTGCGCCTGCACGCCCAGGCCGAGCAGCGCCACGACCAGCGCACCACACACGATCCGCAGCGCCCTCATTGGAGTACCTTCGTGCTGCGCACTCCGGTGTTCGCCCTTGGAGCGGTCCGGCGGGCTCACAACGACTGCTCCCGCAGCCGGCGCGACACGTCGCGGTTGGCCGTGATGCGGGTGCCGTCGCGCATCTGCACCACCAGCTGGGAGTTCTCGTCGGGCGTCATCGCGTCGACGAAATCGAGGTTGACGATGCAGCCCCGGTGCAGCCGCAGGAAGCGCGCCGCATCGAGCCGCGGCTCGAAGCTCGCGATCGGCAGGCGCACCAGGAAGCTGCGGCCGCGGCTGACCAGCGCGGTGTACTTGGTGTCGGACTTCAGGTACTCGATGTGGTCGACATGCAGCGGGAAGATCTTGCCCTGGTCGCGCACCAGCACACGCGTCAGCGGCTCGGTCGGCGCCTGCTCCAGCGCGATCACCGCTTCGGCCGTCGCCTCCTGCACCTGCGCCGCGCCCGAGGCCAGCGCATGCTCGATCGCCTCGACC
>NZ_JBFUFP010001574.1:0-883 GCF_056403375.1 Rhizobacter sp. P2_H2 | reverse complement strand
CATGAACTCTGACTCCATCGACCGTTCCTGGCGTGCACTGCCGGCGCTGCGCCTGCCGCTGTCGGGCTTCCTGGAAGAGCGGGGGCAGGGGGTCGACAACCTGCTGGCCACGCTGGTGCGCCGCATCACCGGCGGCAACCTCGCCTACCTCGGCGTGCCGGCCGACCTGGTGTACCGGCTCGCCTGCCTGTGCAGCCGCTGGTCGCCGGACCTGCAGGAGTTCATCGCGCAGGTGCTGGAGCGCAGCGGCAACCTCGATCACTTCCTGACGCAGCCGGCCGCGACCGACCACCACGCCGACATGTACGGCCTGCTCGAAGCCAGCATCACCGCGGCCGAGTTCGCGATGAACGCCGACCACGACGCGCGCAGCCGCAAGCCGCTGCCGCCGATCGTCTCGGAGCTGCAGCAGATCTGCTCCGCCACCGCCTTCCTGTTCGACCTCGGCAAGGTCTACAGCGAACACCCGGGCCAGGACCTGCCGCGCAGCGCGCGCCGCCAGTTGCAGCCGCACGCCGACCTGTCGCGCTGCTGGCGCAGCAGCTGGACCACGCTGGCACGCCGCAACCCGATCCTCGCCGCCTGGCTCGACCAGGTGGCCGGCCGCCGCTCCGGCGCGACTGCCGCGGTGCGCGCCGCGCGCGCGCTGACGCACAACGCGGTGCGGGCGAGCTGGCGCAGCGACAGCCAGCTGTTGCCCGTCTGACGGCCGGTCCGACCTGACAGGCATGCGGCTTGCCGCCGTTCGGGCATCAACCCGAACGGAGTGCAGCATGCCCACCCATACCGCCCGCAAGACCTCGCCATCCGACCGACCGCGTGCCGACGAGGGCGATGCGGTCGCCGTGAAGCACCGGCGCATCCAGGCCGCGCAGGACAGCGC
>NZ_JBFUFP010001573.1:0-884 GCF_056403375.1 Rhizobacter sp. P2_H2 | reverse complement strand
CGGCTGGCGCGGCCTGCG
This sequence comes from Rhizobacter sp. P2_H2, assembly GCF_056403375.1. Lineage (NCBI taxonomy): Bacteria > Pseudomonadati > Pseudomonadota > Betaproteobacteria > Burkholderiales > Sphaerotilaceae > Rhizobacter > Rhizobacter sp. P2_H2. The sequence goes on along the minus strand of NZ_JBFUFP010001573.1, from coordinate 866 downwards.
CCGCCCGAGCGGMGCGCGCCGCGTGTTCCAGTCGCCCGGTCCGATCTACGAGCCCGAGGGTGCGGCCACCGACTACTGGCGCGCCGCCCGCGCGCTGCATGCCGCGGGCTTCCGCGCTGGCGACCTGGTGCACAACAGCTTCAGCTACCACCTGACGCCGGCCGGCTCGATGATGGAAGGCGGTGCACTCGCGCTCGGCTGCACCGTGTTCCCCGGCGGCGTCGGCAACACCGAGCTGCAGCTGCAGGCGATGCGCGAGCTGCGGCCGCACGGCTATGCCGGCACGCCGAGCTTCCTGAAGATCCTGGTCGACAAGGCGCTCGAGGGCGGCGGCAGCGTCCCCGGCTCGCTGCGCCGCGCGCTGCTCAGCGGCGAGGCCTTTCCGCCGTCGCTGCGCGACTGGCTGCGCGGCCACGGCATCGAGGGCTACCAGTGCTACGCGACGGCGGACCTCGGTCTGATCGCGTACGAGACCGAAGCGCGCGAAGGGCTGGTGCTCGACGAAGGCGTGATCGTCGAGATCGTGCGGCCCGGCACCGGCGACCCGGTGCCCGATGGCGAGGTCGGCGAGCTGGTCGTGACCACGTTGAACCCGGACTACCCGCTGGTGCGCTTCGGCACCGGCGACCTGTCGGCGGTGCTGGCGGGCCGCTGCCCGACCGGCCGCACCAACACGCGCATCAAGGGCTGGATGGGCCGCGCCGACCAGACCGCGAAAGTGCGCGGCATGTTCGTGCACCCGTCGCAGGTGGCCGAGGTGGCCAGGCGCTTCCCGGAGATCGTGCGGGCGCGGCTGGTGGTCAGCGGCGAGATGGCGAGCGACCGCATGGCGCTGCGCGTCGAAGTGACCGCCGAACCAGAGGGCC
>NZ_JBFUFP010001572.1:0-884 GCF_056403375.1 Rhizobacter sp. P2_H2 | reverse complement strand
TCAAGAGTACTTTCTCGGCACACCCAAGAGCCTGGGTTGCCTCAACGGTGTAACCACCTGGCGCCGCTCCTTACTTCACTGCCTTGGCGGCCCACATTCCCAGCTTGACGGCGTACTGCTTCAACCATGCCGCGTAGGCACACCTTGCGGGCAGGGCGGCCGTCACCGAATGCATTCTCGCCTGTGGAACCGGCTGACATATCGTTGTGGCATGCCTCTTCCGTCCCGCACGCAGGAAGTCAAGAAGGTCCTCCCGCGGGCATACGCGAGGACCGGTAGCGTGGCTTCCGTTGCGGCCTTTGCCTCCGACATAGGCTATGCATCTACGTCGTCGGCTTTCCCGATAACGGAGGCTCTGGTGTCCGATGCCGCGAGCAGGTTCGTTGCCCGCTGAACTCAAACATTGAACGGCAGCTTTCGGGCGTCGCGTTCGATGAATCGGAAGACTGCAACCGCTGCATAGCTGTCTTTTCAGTGCCCGACGTGCCGAGCGATGCCCGACTTGATCGGCGTCTGATACAACATCAAAACAGCAAGGGGAGAGCAGGGGATGGCGAGACGCAAGAAGACGAGTCCTGCTGAGGACATCATGGACCTCGTTGCGATGCTGCCGTGGTGGGCGGGGGTGACGTTGGGGGTGATCAGCTACATGCTGCTTCACGGCGTTGCATCCCAGGCGGTTGTCCGCACAGCCCAGCCTGGGCAAGTGAGCGCGATGGTCGCCCAAACCCTTTGGAAGACGTTGGCCAGCATTGGCCAGTACGTGCTGCCCGCTCTCTGCCTGGCTGGGGCGGGCATGTCGGCCTGGCGGCGCAAGGAGCGAAAGAACCTCGTCATTGACGTGATGCAAAGCGAGGCGAGCGATGCTTTGGATGGCATGAGCT
>NZ_JBFUFP010001571.1:0-885 GCF_056403375.1 Rhizobacter sp. P2_H2 | reverse complement strand
CTGAAGCGCTTCAGGTTGGCGCGGTTGCCGATCACCGGCTGGCCGGCCGGGTGCATGCCGTAGCAGGCGCGGTCGAACATCTGGAAGGCCATCGCGGCCGGGTCTTCCTCGAACTCGGTGAACTCGTGCTCGATGACCTGGCGCTCGCGCTCGAGCTCGTCGGCCGGGAAGGTGCTGTGCAGCACGATGTCGGCGAGCAGGGCGACGAAGGCCGGCAGGTCGTGCGGCAGGCCTTCGATGTGGAACGCGGTGTGGTCCTTGTCGGTGTGGGCGTTGACCTCGGCGCCGAGGCGTTCGGCATCGAGGTTGATGCGCTGGCAGTCGCGCGACTGCGTGCCCTTGAAGGCCATGTGCTCGACGACGTGGCTGATGCCGTTGAGCTGCCGCGATTCATGCAGGCTGCCGGTGCGGATGAAGATGCTCAGGCTGACCGTCTGGCGCCACGGCATCGGGATCGCGATGGCGCGCAGGCCGTTGGGCAGGGTGGCGAGCTGGGGGCTGGGGGCGGTGGGGTTCAATTGCTGAGCCGATGTGGCAGGTCGAAAGTCCACATCATGCATGCATCGAAAGGCCTTCGATGCATCCCGTCAACCCAGGTGCACCGCCAGCTGATCGAACGTGCCGCCATACCCCTGCTCCAGCGACGGCTGCAGTTCGTCGAAGAACCGGCGCTCGGCCGCTTCCTCGCCGAACGGGCTGGCCTTCAGCCGCACGGTGGTGATGCCGCCCTGCTCCGAGAACGTCACCGCGTTCTCGATCTCCATCGGGCAGTGCTCGCTGAACGGCGCGCGCGCGATGCCGCCGTGCGCGTTGGCGAACGAGTTCAGCCACACCAGCCGCTCGCCGGTGACGATCTCGCGGTAGTTGAATCGCCCCCACATCGTC
>NZ_JBFUFP010001570.1:0-885 GCF_056403375.1 Rhizobacter sp. P2_H2 | reverse complement strand
GTACCCGGGCGTCGGCCACGATTCGTGGACGCGCACCTACGACCCGGCCGCGCAGGTCGAGACCGGCCGCAACATCTACCAGTGGATGCTTGCCCACACGCGCTGATGCCTTGCCGCAGGCGCTACGCTGGCGGCCATGAAAACCATCCGACTCGGCCGCAGCGGCCTGCAGGTGTCGCGCATCGCGCTCGGCATGATGACCTACGGCCGCCCCGACTGGCGGCCCTGGGTGCTCGACGAGGCCGCGAGCCGGCCGCTGGTGCAGCGCGCTGTCGAGCTCGGCATCAACTTCTTCGACACCGCCGACATGTACTCGTCCGGCGAGAGCGAGGTGCTGACCGGCCGCTTCATCCGCGAGTTCTGCCGGCGCGACGAGGTCGTCATCGCGAGCAAGGCCTACTACCTGGTCGAGATGGAATACCGCAACGCCGCGACCGCGTTCGACCAGGCTCCGCCGAACCTGCACGGCCTGAGCCGCAAGCGCTTGTTCCATGCGGTCGATGCGAGCCTCGCCCGCCTGAAGACCGACTACATCGACCTCTACCAGATCCACCGCTTCGACCCGAACACGCCGGTCGAGGAGACGATGGAGGCGCTGCACGACCTGGTGAAGGCGGGCAAGGTGCGCTACCTGGGGGCGAGTTCGATGTGGGCCTGGCAGTTCGCGAAGATGCAGGAGACCGCGCGCCGCCACGGCTGGACGCCGTTCATCAGCATGCAGAACCACTACAACCTGGCCTACCGCGAGGAAGAGCGCGAGATGATTCCGCTGTGCCGCGACCAGGGCGTGGGCCTGATCCCGTGGAGCCCGCTGGCACGCGGCTTCCTGGCCGGCAACCGGGCCCGTGACGACAAGGCCGGCGGCGCGACCGCGCGGGCGCAGAC
>NZ_JBFUFP010001569.1:0-885 GCF_056403375.1 Rhizobacter sp. P2_H2 | reverse complement strand
ATGGTGTCCTGGCCGTCGCCGTTGGCGAAGTTGTAAAAGTCGCCGCCGAGGCCGCCGGTGATGGTGTCGTTGCCCTTGCCACCGGTGATGGTGTCGTTGAGGGTGGTGCCGACCAGTGTGTCATTGCCGTCGGTGCCCTTGTAGGTCTCCGCGAGGATCGCGTCGATGGAGTCCAGGGTCTTGTCTTCGAACTTGATGGCCTGCAGCGGGTTGTAGCTGTTGAGCGGGTTGTCGTTGTAGAAGAAGTCCTTCACCGTGACCGTGTCGGTGGTGCCTTTGACGGAGGCGATCAGCGAGGTGCCGGAGCGCGACAACTGGACCTGGCCCGACGCCAGGTCGGTGAACACCAGCGTGTCGGTCTTGCCGGAAGTGGTGTCGTAGGTGGAAGCGATGGTGTCCTGGCCGTCGCCGTTGGCGAAGTTGTAAAAGTCGCCGCCGAGGCCGCCGGTGATGGTGTCGTTGCCCTTGCCTCCGGTGATGGTGTCGTTGCGGATGGTGCCGACCAGGGTGTCGTTGCCGGAGGTGCCCKWRTAGAKCKYCTYGAGGATTGCGTCGATGCCYACGCTCTCGCCTGGGGGKGTGTCGTAGAACTTGATGGCCTGCAGCGGGTTGTAGCTGTTGAGCGGGTCGTTGYTGTAGAAGAAGTCCTTCACCGTGACGGAGTCCGTCGTGCTGCCGATGACGGAGGCGACCAGCGATGTGCCGGAGCGCGAGAGCTGGACCTCCTTCTGCTTCAGATCGGTGAACACCAGCGTGTCGGTCTTGCCGGAAGTGGTGTCGTAGGTGGAAGCGATGGTGTCCTGGCCGTCGCCGTTGGCGAAGTTGTAAAAGTCGCCGCCGAGGCCGCCGGTGATGGTGTCGTTGCCTTTGCCACCAGTGATGGTG
>NZ_JBFUFP010001568.1:0-886 GCF_056403375.1 Rhizobacter sp. P2_H2 | reverse complement strand
GTTCAGGATCGACCTCGGCCGCGAGGACAAGGTGTTCCTGACGCTCGGGTCGATGACGGCCGATTCGCGCCGCGGCGGCCATGACCGTGCGGCCGAGCTGGTGCGCGAGCCGCTCGACGGCGCCTGGACGCTGTGGAAGCGCCTCGCGCGCAAGGCGCCGGGCTTCGGCCGGCCGCAGGCCTTCTGCGGCGACGTCGACCTGAGCAAGTGGCTGTCGTTCACGCTGACGCTGCGCAACCCGGCGCTGATCCAGCGCATCCGCGAGTTCTCGGGCAACGAGCCCGGCACCGGCGGGCTGATGACGTTCAAGGACTCGAACTGGCTGATGTCGATCGTCGTGCCGCATGCGCCGCACTTCGCGAACCAGCCCGACGGCGTCTGGACGGTGTGGGGCTACGGGCTGTTCGTCGACAAGCCGGGCAACTTCGTCGACAAGCCGATGGCCGACTGCAGCGGCCGCGAGATCCTGACCGAGCTGGTCCGCCACCTCGGCTTCACCGACATCCTCGACCAGCTGCTCGCCACCAGCACCGCGATCCCGGTGATGATGCCGTACATCACCAGCGAGTTCGCCTGCCGCGAGGCCGGCGACCGGCCGGCAGTGGTGCCGAAGGGCGCGCTGAACTACGCGCTGCTCGGGCAGTACGTCGAGATCCCCGAAGACGTGGTCTTCACGGTCGAGTACTCGGTGCGCAGCGCGATGCATGCGGTGTACGGACTGCTCGGCATCGAGCGGCCGATCCCGCCGGTCTACCACGCGATCGCCGATCCGGCGGTGGCGCTGGCGGCGATGAGGACGCTGGTGGGCTGAGGCCCCCGTACGGACCCGGYAAGCCGCCGGGCTCACAGCAGATGCGCCGCCAGGACGCGACCGTCACCATCTGCC
>NZ_JBFUFP010001567.1:0-887 GCF_056403375.1 Rhizobacter sp. P2_H2 | reverse complement strand
GCACTGCAGAGCGCGTCGACGGAGCGCAGCTGATGGCCGATGCGCCGGCGAAGCGAGGCATTCCGCGCGTCGAGCTGCCGGCCGACGTGCGGCGCGACACGCTCGCGGTGCGCGAGGGCCTGCCGCCGAGCGCGTGGGGCGAGAACTCCGAGGCGCTGTTCCTGACCAGCAGCTTCGTGCAGCCCGATGCGGCGAGCGCCGCCGCGCGCTTCGCGAACGAGGAAGAGGCGTTCATCTATTCGCGCTTCAGCAACCCGACGGTGACCATGTTCGAGCGGCGCCTGGCGGCGCTCGAAGGCGCGCAGGCCTGCATCGGCACCGCCAGCGGCATGAGCGCGATCCTGCTGCTCGGCATGGCGCTGCTGAAGGCGGGCGACCACGTGATCTGCTCGCGCAGCGTGTTCGGCTCGACGATCATGCTGTTCGGCCGCGAGTTCGCGAAGTTCGGCGTCGAGACCACGTTCGTCTCGCAGACCGATCCCGATGAATGGCGGCGTGCGCTGAAGCCGAACACGAGGTTGCTGTTCGCCGAATCGCCGACCAACCCGCTGACCGAGGTGTGCGACATCCGCGCGCTGGCGCAGATCGCGCACGAAGCCGGCGCGCTGCTGGCGGTCGACAACTGCTTCTGCTCGCCGGCGCTGCAGCGGCCGATCGAGTACGGCGCCGACCTGGTCGTGCACTCGGGCACCAAGTACCTCGACGGGCAGGGCCGGGTGATCGCCGGCGCGGTGTGCGGGCCGGAGCAACTGATCAACGACAGGTTCGTGCCGGTGATGCGCAGCGCGGGGATGTCGCTGTCGCCGTTCAACGCCTGGGTCGTGCTGAAGGGGCTCGAGACGCTGTCGATCCGGATGCAGGCGCAGGGCGAGCGCGCGCTGCAGCTG
>NZ_JBFUFP010001566.1:0-889 GCF_056403375.1 Rhizobacter sp. P2_H2 | reverse complement strand
GCGCATGGCTTCGCGCTGGCGCTTGCTGAACTGGTGCAGGTTCAGCAGTTCGAGCAGCGAGAGGCCGTCGAGCGCCGCCGCGATGGCGAGCGCCAGGCCGGCCTGCGGGCCGGCGTCGACGAACTCGCCGTACAGGCGGTTGTAGGCCTGCTGCACAGGACCGAGCAGGTGCGGGTAGCTCGTGACGGCGGCGAGCAGGTTCGTCAGCAGCAGCTTCTCGCTGCGCGGCATGTCGAAGGTGTCGTCGACCAGGGCCTGCAGCAGCGCACTGGTGGTGTCACCGCGTTTGGCTGCCTTGTCGCGGCTGCGCTGGTCGAGCTGCTCGATCATGCGTTCGACCAGTGCGCCGAGCAAGTCATCCTTGGTCTTGAAGTGATAGATCAGRCCGCCCTTGGTGACACCGGCGGCCGCGGCCACGGCTTCGAGGGTCAGCTCCTGCACGCTGCCTTGGGTGATCAGCTCGGCCGCCGCGTCGAGCAGCTTTTCGCGGGAGCTGCTGCGCCCCGGTGGGTTGGTCATGAGGGCCTCCTCGAGGATTGAAACTGTACTATACGTATAGTAAAGTAATTACCATCGACACGTCAACCGGAGATCGTTCATGTCCCCCTTCGCCCGAACCCACGTCGGTGCCTGCGTCGCGCTGCTGTCGGCCCTGGCAGGCTGCGCCACATCGGCCGTGGCCCCGCAGCCTTCGCTGGCGCTTCCCGCTGCGTGGAGCATCGATACGCCGCCCGTTGCGGGCGAGGCTGGCCGTGCCGGCGACGCCTGGTGGCGGGACTTCGGCAGCGCGGAGCTCGACGCGCTGATCGAGACCGCGCTGCAGGCCAACCGCGACCTGCGGATCGCCGCTGCGCGCGTGGCCCAGGCGCGCGCCGGGGTCGATGCGGCC
>NZ_JBFUFP010001565.1:0-891 GCF_056403375.1 Rhizobacter sp. P2_H2 | reverse complement strand
CTTCAGGGACGTCGACCTGCAGCCGTTCGGACCGACGGTGCGCCATGAACTGAATGGATCCTTGTGGACCATCCGCTACGAGATGGCCTGCTACGTGCTGCTGGCCGCGGGCGGATGGGCGCTGGGGCGCCGGTTGAGATGGGCGGCCCTGGCCGGTCTTGCCCTCTTGCTGCTGGTGTTCGCACGGCAAGGAGGGCAGGCCGGCCTCGACGGCGCCTTGCTTGACTGGGGAAATTTCCCCCACCTGCCGTACTTCGGCGCGTTCTTTCTCTGTGGCGGACTGCTGTTTCACTTCGATCCACGTCAGCGCGCCGTGCCCGTGCTGGTCGGAGCCGGAATGCTGTGCGTCGTGCTCGGCCAGCCGGAGCTCGGCAGCCTGCTGATCCTGCCCGCGGCCAGCGTGTGGATCGGGCGGCGATCATGGCCGGTGCTGCGCGCAGCGGCACGCTGGGGYGATCTCAGCTTCGGCATCTACCTGTGGGCCTGGCCGGCCCAGCAGGTGGCGGTGGTGGCCCTGGGGCGCGATGCGCCGCTGGCGTTGCACCTGGCACTCGCGTTGGCGCTCGTGTTGCCGGCGGCCGCGTTGTCGTGGTATCTGGTCGAGCGGCCGGCCTTGTCGCTGAAACCGACCCGCAGCAGGGTGTCGCCCGGCCTGCCATAGGGCGCCGGATCAACGTTGCCGGATCGCCATCAGCGCGTCCAGCACATGCCGCGTCGCAGGCTCGGGTTTGCCGGCGCGGTGGGCCAGGCCCAGCGGCCGCCACAGGCGCGGCGCGAGTGGCTTGATCACGATGCGCTCGTCGACCGCGGCTGCGCCTTCCTCGCGCGGCAACAGCGCGGCGCCGTAGCCGGCCGCCACCAGGCTCTTGATGGCATCGTTGAAGTTCAGCT
>NZ_JBFUFP010001564.1:0-891 GCF_056403375.1 Rhizobacter sp. P2_H2 | reverse complement strand
GCTGCTGGTCGTAGAACGCGTGGATCAGTTCGTCGTCGACCAGCACGTCCTGCCGGCGCGACTTGTGCTCCAGCTCCTCCACCTGCGCGATCAGCTTGCGGTTGGCCGCAAGGAAGGGCAGCCGCGTCTCCCACTCGCCGTTCACCAGCGCCTCGCGGATGAAGATCTCGCGCGCCGCCACCGCATCGACGCGCCCGAAATTGACGCGCCGGTTGCTGTAGATCACCAGGCCGTACAGCGTCGCCCGCTCCAGCGCGACCACCTCGGCCGCCTTCTTCTCCCAGTGCGGTTCCAGCAGCTGCGTCTTGATCAGGTGGCCGGCGATGCCCGGCAGCCACTGCGGCTCGATGTTGGCGATGCCGCGGCCGAACAGCCGCGTCGTCTCGACCAGCTCGGCCGCGACGATCCAGCGCCCCGGCTTCTTGCCGAGGTGCGAACCGGGGTGCTTGTAGAACTTGATGCCGCGCGCGCCGAGGTACCAGTCGTCCTCGTCGCTCTTCTGGCCGATGTTGCCCAGCAGCCCGGCCAGCATCGCCAGGTGCAGCTGGTCGTAGGTGGCCGGCAGCGTGTTGAGCCGCCAGCCGTGCTCGGCCACCACGGTGTGCAGCTGCGAATGGATGTCGCGCCACTCGCGCACGCGGCGGGGCGAGACGAAGTTGTCGCGCAGCAGCTGCTCCTGCTTGCGGTGCGAGAGCTTGTGCTCCTTGCTGCCGCCACGCGCGTCTTCGAGCCACTTCCAGAGCTTCAGCGTGCCGAGGAATTCGGAACGGTCGTCGTCGAACTTCTTGTGCGCCGCATCGGCCGCCTGCTGGTGCTCCATCGGCCGGTCGCGCGCGTCCTGCACGCTCAGCGACGACGCGATCACCAGCACCTCGGCCAGCGATTCGCGGT
>NZ_JBFUFP010001563.1:0-895 GCF_056403375.1 Rhizobacter sp. P2_H2 | reverse complement strand
CACTGCAGGATCCCCGCCGATGAGCTCCCCCTCCATGACACAACAGATCACCCCCCAGCAGATGCAGGCCAGCCTCGACGAGCAGCTGCTGAAGACCGTCGGCGTCGCGCCGCCCGCCGCCACCCCGGTCGACCTGATGCACGGCGTGGCCCAGGTCGCACGCCAGCAGCTGTCGGAGCGCTGGGTCCAGACGCAGGCCATCGAGCGAACCGCGAAAGCCCGCCGCGTCTGCTACCTGTCGATGGAGTTCCTGATCGGCCGCACGCTGTCGAACGCGCTCGCGGCACTCGACCTGCGCGAACCGGCCGCCGCGGCCGTCGCCCTGCACGCGCAGACGCTCGAAGACGTGGCCGACCACGAGCCCGATGCCGCGCTCGGCAACGGCGGCCTGGGCCGGCTGGCCGCCTGCTTCCTCGACTCGATGGCCACGCTCGGCCTGCCGTCGTTCGGCTACGGCATCCGCTACGAGTACGGCATGTTCGCGCAAGGCATCGCGCACGGCCGCCAGGTCGAGCACCCCGACCCCTGGCTCGCCGACGGCACGCCGTGGGAGTTCCCGCGGCCCGGCATCAGCTACCCGGTGCGCTTCGGCGGCCATGTCGAGCAGCACATGCACGACGGCAAGACGCACCCGGTGTGGCGCCCGGCCGGCTCGGTCGAGGCCAAGGCCTACGACATGGTGATCCCCGGCCACGGCACGCAGAAGGTCAGCACGCTGCGCCTGTGGAAGGCGGCCGCGCCCGCCCACATCGACCTGAACGCCTTCAACACCGGCGACTACGCCCGCGCGGCCAGCGTCAAGAACGAGTACGAGAACATCTCGTGGGTGCTGTACCCGAACGACAGCACCCCGGCCGGCCGCGAGCTGCGGCTGCGCCAGGAGTACTTCTTCACC
>NZ_JBFUFP010001562.1:0-896 GCF_056403375.1 Rhizobacter sp. P2_H2 | reverse complement strand
TCCGCGAGCTGCAATCGCGCTACTGAACGGCGACAAAGGAGTACCGCCATGCATCGACTGCTGTTGGCATTTCTGTTGATGCTCAGCATGGGCGCCACGCTGTCGCTCACTGCGTGCGACAAGCTCGGTTCAGGCACGCCGAAGCCGACCACCAACGCGCCGCCGGCCGCCAGCGCACCGGGCTAGGAACCATTCGCGCGGGCCGGTTACTCATGCGGCATGAATTCCGCAGTAACCCCCCATGCACCGCTGCATTCACATGCGTACCCCGACCCGCAGATCGCTGCCTTGGTGCAGTCCCTCGGGACCGGCCTGATCGGCATCGCCGAGCAGCTTCGTGCCGCGCCACCCGCTGAGCGCGGGCAAGTGGTCACGGACGCGGTGCAGCCACTGTCACCGCAGCGCTGCGATGCGCTTTACGACATCGCCTCGCGGCTCTGCAACGAGGGACAGTTCCAGCACGCCTTGCCAATCGCACTCCATCTCGAAACGCATGCGCAAAGCCCTCGCCATGGCTTCATAGCCGCGACCTGCCTGCAGCGGTTGAACCAACCCGAGCTGGCCGCGCCGATGTATGCCTTGTGCCTGGTCGGGAATCCCCGTCATGTGGCCGCGATGTTCCGGCTGGGCGAGTGCCTCGCGGCCACCGGCCGGGAGGAAGAGGCGGTCCAGGCCTTCGAAGCCACGATCGACCTCGGCCGTGCCGATGCGGCCTTCGTCGAACTGCAGGAACTGGCCCGCCGCCGCATCGATCAGCTGGCGGCGCGCAGGATCCGGAACTGATCGTTCGATTTCTTCAACCGCACCAAGGAAATTTCATGGACCCCACCGCACGTGCAAAAGTCGACGCGCGTCGCTCTCAGATACCTGCGAATGCGAACCCGTCGCCTGACGGG
>NZ_JBFUFP010001561.1:0-897 GCF_056403375.1 Rhizobacter sp. P2_H2 | reverse complement strand
CACGAAGTTCGCGAACTGCCGCTCGAAGCGGCCGCGCGTCGAGCGGTGGCTCGCCGTCAGCAACGCCGACAACGACACCTGCGCCAGCACCACCTGCTCGGGAAAGGCCTCGCACAGCCGCTGGAACATCGGCTGTTCCTGCTTGCCCAGCGGCCGCCGCGCCACCGGCGCCACGCCCGGCTCGCGCGCCGCGCGGTTCTTCATCACGCCCAGCACGGCCAGCCCGGCCAGCAACAGCACGGTCACCACCAGCACGATCGTCATTCGCGAGCCCTTGCATCGATTGCGGTGCAGCGATTGTGCGGGTGCCCCACCCATTCAAGGGGGGTAGCCGGGCGTCACGAACTCGCGCCGGGTGTAACCAAGCTCCGCAATTGCAACCGGGAAGCGTGCACTGCGTCACATGGGCATCAGTCTTGCTCATACCGGATTCTGTTTTTGTCATATTGGTGCCTTCCCTGAGTCGCGTTCAATCGATCACGGCCGCGGGCGGCACGTGAGGAGAAGTCATTTGCCACATCCACGCATGCCCACGACCGTTCGACCCGTTCTGCGCGCCGGCCTCGTGCTGGGCTGCGCACTCGTGATGGCCGCCTGCGGCAGCAAACGCGAAGGGGCGACCCAGGTGGCGGCGAAGGTGAACAAGGAAGAGATCTCGGTGCACCAGATCAACTTCCTGATGCAGCGCCAGGGCACCCTGAAGCCGGAGCAGGTCGAGACCGCGAGCCGCAAGACGCTCGACGCGCTGATCGACCAGGAACTCGCGCTGCAGGCCGCCAACGAGCAGCGCCTCGACCGCGATCCGCGCGTCGTGCAGGCCATCGAGGCCTCGCGGCGCGACATCCTCGCGCGCGCCTATGCCGAGCGGCTCGCCGAGAGCGCCGCGGTGCCCACCGA
>NZ_JBFUFP010001560.1:0-898 GCF_056403375.1 Rhizobacter sp. P2_H2 | reverse complement strand
CCTCCAGCCAGGACTGCGGCGGCACGATCACCAGCATGCCGAGCAGCAGTGGCAGCAGCAGGCGGGCGCTGCGCTGGCGCAGCCAGGCGAACGAGGGGGCGCGGCCGGCGCCCAGCATCAGCGCGCTGGCGGCGCCGGAGACGATGAACAGCAGGTCCATGCGCCAGGGCGAGCTGAGCATCATCCACGGCTCCAGCGCGGTGTGCCACTGCGGGCTCTTGATGTGCCAGTCCCAGCTCACGTAGTACATGCCCACGTGGTACGGGACCAGCAGCCCGAAGGCGGCGATGCGCAGCCAGTCGAGGTAGAGCAGGCGCGCGGGTGGGGTGGGCATGTCCGTCATGGCAAGGCCTTTCGCGGGGGCGGTGCGACAAGGCTGGGGCCAGGCGGCGCGGGCGGCCAGCGCGACGGGACGAAGCGCCCCGGACGCGGGGCGAGGCGGATCAGCGCATGGCGGCCAGGCGCGCGACCAGGTCCTCGCGGTACTGGCGGGTGCACGGCGCGGTGGGCCCGCCACGCAGCGTGATGCGTGCATCGCCCTTGCCGAGCGGTTCGAGCTGCGTCACGTGGGCCAGCGCGACCGCGGCACCGCGGTGCGTGCGCGCGAAGCCGGGGCCCAGGTCGGCGAGCAGGCCCGACAGGGTGCGGCGCAGCAGCGGCGCCCGATCGGGGGTGTGCAGCACGACGTAGTTGTCGGCGGCTTCCAGCCACAGGATATCGGCCACCGCGACCACCTGCGTGCGGCCGCGGTCGGCCACCAGCAACTGCGCCGGCTGCAGCGGCGGGCGCGGCGCACCGAGCCGCAGGCGCAGCCGTTGCAGCGCCTGCGCGAGGCGCTGCGGCTCGACCGGTTTCAGCAGGTAGTCGACCGCGGCGGCGTCGAAGGCCTGCACCGCGT
>NZ_JBFUFP010001559.1:0-901 GCF_056403375.1 Rhizobacter sp. P2_H2 | reverse complement strand
CCAGGTCCATGCGGCCGGCCTCGATCTTCGACAGGTCGAGGATGTCGTCGATCACCTGCAGCAGGTGCGAGGCCGCATCGCCCACCTTGCGCAGCCGCTGCGCCTGGGCGGGTTCGTGCACGTCGCGGCGCAGCAGGTGCGTGAGCCCGATGATCGCGTTCATCGGCGTGCGGATCTCGTGGCTCATGTTGGCGAGGAACGCGCTCTTCGCCCGGTTGGCCGCCTCGGCCTTGTCGCGCGAGACGACCAGCAGCCTTTCGCTCTCGAGCAGCGCCTGGTTCAGGCGCTGCAGCTGGTGCGTGCGCTCCTCGACGAGCTCCTCGAGCCGATGGCGGTGGCGGTCGAGCTCGGCCTGCGTCGCGTGCCGCTCGGTGATGTCGGTGAACGAGGTGACGACCGCGGTCAGCACGCCGCACTCGTGCATCGGCTCGGCATGCGCGAGCACCCAGCGCAGGTCGCCGCCGGGCGGCACGACGCCGATCGTCACGTCGTGGCAGGGCTGGCCGCTGCGCAGGCAGCGCAGCATCGGCATCTCGGAGCGCGGCATCGCGCTGCCGTCGGGCCGCACGGTGCGCCACTGCGCGAACGCGCCGGGCCGCTGCAGTTCGGCCGCGCCCATCCCGAAGAAGCGCTGGGCCTGCGGCGAGCAGGCCTGCACGCGGCCGCGGGCATCGACGATCAGGATGCCTTCGTCGAGTGCGCAGACCATCGAGCGGTACTGCACCTCGCTGCGCCGCAGCGCGTCCTCGGCGAGGCGGCGCTGCGTCACGTCGGCATGCACGACCACCGCACCGCCGCGGCCGGTGCGCAGCGGCGTGACGTCCATGTGGAACCAGCGCGGGCTGCCGCCGGCATCGCAGGCGTACTCGTGCGAGAACACGTCACGCCAGCCGGCCAGCAC
>NZ_JBFUFP010001558.1:0-903 GCF_056403375.1 Rhizobacter sp. P2_H2 | reverse complement strand
ACTTGATCCCGCGCTTGGCGAACCAGCCCTGGTTCATCTCGAGCACGAAGCGCACCGGCTTCTTCGAGCAATGCGAATCGAGCGTCTGCGGCTTCATGTCCTCGACGTTCACGACGGTGCCATCGTCGGCGATGAAGGCGGCCGACAGCGGCAGCAGCGTGTTCTTCATCCAGAAGCACTGCACGCCGGCCTCTTCGAACGCGAACAGCATGCCGTCGTTGGTGCCCATCGTGCGGCGGAACATCAGGCCGGTGGCCCGTTGCTCGGGCGTCTGCGCGACCTGCGCCTGGATGTTGTGGATGCCGGCGGTGAGCTGGATGGCGGGCAGCTGCTGCGGCGCGTCCTGCGCAAGAGCGGCTGCGGCGATCGGGCCGAAAGCGAGCAGGGCCAGCAGGCGGGTGGCGGGGATCTTCATGGTCGGGCGGGCTTCGGTGTGGACAGGCGCGGCAGAGTGTAGCGAGGGCCAAAGAAAAACGCCCGGCACAGGCCGGGCGTTCCTCATTCAATTCAGCGAAGCGGGCGTGAACCCGGCTCCTCCCGAATCACTTGGCAGCCGAAGCAGCCTTCTCGCTCTTTTCGGCCTTCTTGGCTTCGGCCTTCTCGGCCTTCTTCTCGGCCTTGGCAGCCGATGCAGCCGGCTTGGCGGCTTCAGCGGGCTTGGCGTCAGCGGCGAAAGCGCCGGCAGCGAACAGGGAAGCAATCAGGGCGGCCAGAATCTTGTTCATGTGAAAACCTTTCGAAAGTTTTTGGGATCCACCATCCATCGTTGGACGGTCCGCCCGTAACGCGGGCTCTCGAAAGTCGGTTGACACGGTGCGTGACATAGAATCGCCGGCTTCAGTGCGGTCCGTTTCCAGTCACTCCAACATCAGCAGCGCGCGGAGCTATCCCATGTATCAGCAC
>NZ_JBFUFP010001557.1:0-903 GCF_056403375.1 Rhizobacter sp. P2_H2 | reverse complement strand
ATCTCGCGCCGCGTCTACAAGGCGGCGCTCGACTTCGGCGAGGTGCGGCGCATCATGGCCGGGCAGCGCGGCCGGCATTTCGATCCGGACCTGCTCGACGCGTTCCTCGCGGGCTTCGACGCGTTCTGCACGATCGCGCAGTGCCATCCGGACGAAGCGGAGCCGGTGCACGAGGCGCGGCCGTGGGAATCGGTCGAGGCCTGATGCAGATGACGCCGCTGTTCGCCGCGACCTTGACCGCGCTGGGCTGCGCGCTCGCGGTGGCGAGCCTGTGCCTGCTGGCCGTCGAGCGCCGCACGCTGCGCCGGCTGCGGGCTGCGAACGCGGCCCTGGAGGYCCGCGTGCAGGCGCTCGCGCTGATGGAGGCGATCGTCGACGGATCGAGCGACGCGATCTTCGCCAAGGACCGGGACGGCCGCTACCTGGTCGTCAACCGCGAGGCCTGCCGCGTGCTCGGCCGCAGCGCGGCCCAGATGATCGGGCAAGACGACCCCGCGCTGTTCCCGCCCGAGCAGGCGATGCTGGTGCGCGCGAACGACCTCGTCGTGATGCACGAGAACCGCGTGCGCACCTTCGACGAGGAGCTCAGCACGCGCGACGGCAGCATCAGCTACCTGGCGACCAAGGGGCCGCTGCACGACGAATCGGGGCGCGTCACGGGCGTGTTCGGCATCTCGCGCGACATCACCGAGCGGCGCCGCGCCGAGCGCGCGCTGCGCGACGCGCACCAGCTGGTGCAGGCGGTGGAGGATTCGGTGCTCGACCACATGGCGGTGCTGGACCACCGCGGCGTGATCGTCGGCGTCAATGCCGCCTGGCGCCGCTTCGCGCAGGCGCAGGGCATGGACGAGGCGCTGGCGGCGCAGGCCGGGATCGGCGTCGACTACCTCGGGCTGTGCCGGG
>NZ_JBFUFP010001556.1:0-904 GCF_056403375.1 Rhizobacter sp. P2_H2 | reverse complement strand
GCCGAACCCTGATCAAAGCCGCTGCCGCGGGCAGTGCTGCCGGCCTGGTGCCGGGGCTGCAGAGCGCCGTGCATGCGCAAGGCTCCGACAAGCCCGAGAAGGAGGAAGTGCGCATCGGCTTCATCCCGCTGACCGACTGCGCGTCGATCGTGATGGCCTCGGTGCTCGGCTTCGACAGGAAGTACGGCGTCAAGATCGTTGCGACCAAGGAGGCCTCGTGGGCCGGCGTGCGCGACAAGCTGGTCAACGGCGAGCTCGACATGGCGCACGTGCTGTACGGCCTGGTCTACGGCGTGCACCTGGGCATCGGCGGGCCGAAGAAGGACATGGCCGTGCTGATGACGCTGAACAACAACGGCCAGGCGATCACGCTGTCGAAGAAGCTGGCCGACAAGGGTGCGGTCGACGGCGCATCGCTCGCCAAGGTGATGGCCGCCGACAAGCGCGAGTACACCTTCGCGCAGACCTTCCCGACCGGCACCCACGCGATGTGGCTGTACTACTGGCTCGCGAGCGTCGGCATCAACCCGATGAAGGATGCCAAGGTCATCACCGTGCCGCCGCCGCAGATGGTGGCCAACATGCGCGTGGGCAACATGGACGGCTACTGCGTCGGCGAGCCCTGGGGCCACCGCGCGATCATGGACGGCATCGGCATCACCGCGGTGACCACGCAGGACATCTGGAAGGACCACCCCGAGAAGGTGCTCGGCACCACCGGCGATTTCGTCAAGAAGTACCCCAACACCGCGCGTGCCGTGATGATGGCGGTGATCGAGGCGAGCCGCTGGATCGACGCGAGCCTGCAGAACAAGCTGAAGATGGCCGAGACGGTGGCCGACAAGTCGTACGTCAACACCGGCGTCGACGCGATCAACCAGCGCATCCTGGGCCGCTACCAGAA
>NZ_JBFUFP010001555.1:0-906 GCF_056403375.1 Rhizobacter sp. P2_H2 | reverse complement strand
ACAGGTCGACGCGCTTCAGGCATTCGCCGGCGGCGCGGCGGATCGTGCGGGCGTCCATCGTGTGGGCCGCCAGCGTCAGGTCGCGCGTGACGATCTTGAAATCGTCGAAGCGCAGCTTGATGCCGATCGTCTTGCCGGCATAGCCCTTGCGCGCCAGGTCGCCGGCCAGCTCCACGCACAGCTCGGTGAAGATGGCCGACAGCGCCGGCCGGTCGCGCACCGCGTGCAGGTCGCGGTCGAAGGTGGTCTCGCGGCTGATCGACTTCGGCTCGCTGTACGTCACCACCGCGCGCTCGTCGCGGCCATGCGAGGCCTCGTGCAGCCACGCGCCGTAGCTCCTGCCGAAGTGCTCGACCAGCCAAGCCGGGTCGGCCGCGGCGATGTCGCCGATGGTGTGCAGGCCGAAGCCGGCCAGCTTCTCGCTCGCCTTCGGGCCGATGCCGTTGACCTTCTTCGCGGCCAGCGGCCAGATGCGCGCGGGAATCTCGTCGAACGACAGCAGCGTCAGCCCGTTCGGCTTGTCGAGCTCGGAGCACAGCTTGGACAGCAGCTTGTTCGGCGTGATGCCCACCGAGCAGGTCAGGCCGGTGGCGTCGAACACCGCGTCTTTCAGCGCCTGGCCGAGGCTGCGGCCGGCGTCGTGCTGCGCACCGGGCACGTCGGTCAGGTCGATGTAGATCTCGTCGATGCCGCGGTCCTCGACCACCGGCGCGATCTGCCGCACCGCGGCCTTGAACAGGCGCGAGTAGCGGCGGTATTCGTCGAAGTCGACCGGCAGCAGGATCGCGTCGGGCGCGAGCGCGGCGGCCTTCATCATGCCCATCGCCGAGTACACGCCGAGCGCGCGCGCCGCGTAGGTGGAGGTGGTGATGACGCCGCGGCCGGTGTAGTCGCGCAGCTTCGCGT
>NZ_JBFUFP010001554.1:0-906 GCF_056403375.1 Rhizobacter sp. P2_H2 | reverse complement strand
TACTCGTAATCGACCGATAGTGAACTAGTACCGTGAGGGAAAGGCGAAAAGAACCCCGGGAGGGGAGTGAAATAGATCCTGAAACCGCATGCATACAAACAGTCGGAGCCCGCAAGGGTGACGGCGTACCTTTTGTATAATGGGTCAGCGACTTACATTCAGTGGCAAGGTTAACCGAATAGGGAAGCCGTAGAGAAATCGAGTCCGAATAGGGCGTTCAGTCGCTGGGTGTAGACCCGAAACCAAGTGATCTATCCATGGCCAGGATGAAGGTAGGGTAACACCTGCTGGAGGTCCGAACCGACTAGTGTTGCAAAACTAGCGGATGAGCTGTGGATAGGGGTGAAAGGCTAAACAAACTTGGAAATAGCTGGTTCTCTCCGAAAACTATTTAGGTAGTGCCTCAAGTATTACCGTCGGGGGTAGAGCACTGTTATGGCTAGGGGGTCATGGCGACTTACCAAACCATTGCAAACTCCGAATACCGATGAGTACAGCTTGGGAGACAGTGYACCGGGTGCTAACGTCCGGACACAAGAGGGAAACAACCCAGACCGCCAGCTAAGGTCCCCAAAATTGGCTAAGTGGGAAACGAAGTGGGAAGGCTAAAACAGTCAGGATGTTGGCTTAGAAGCAGCCATCATTTAAAGAAAGCGTAATAGCTCACTGATCGAGTCGTCCTGCGCGGAAGATGTAACGGGGCTAAGCCAGTTACCGAAGCTGCGGATGTGCGCGCAAGCGTACGTGGTAGGAGAGCGTTCTGTAAGCCTGTGAAGGTGGCTTGTGAAGGCTGCTGGAGGTATCAGAAGTGCGAATGCTGACATGAGTAGCGTTAAAGGGGGTGAAAAGCCCCCTCGCCGAAAGCGCAAGGTTTCCTACGCAACGTTCATCGGCGTAGGGTGAGTC
>NZ_JBFUFP010001553.1:0-907 GCF_056403375.1 Rhizobacter sp. P2_H2 | reverse complement strand
GCACCGAAGGCGCCGGGCATCGCGCCGCTGCGCTGGCGGCACGGCTGCAGGCGGTCGACCCGCGCCAGGTACTGGCGCGCGGCTACGCGTGGCTCGAGGACGGGCAGGGCGCGCCGGTGGCCAGCGTGGCGGCACTCACCGTCGGGCAGCGGCTCGGCGCGGTGCTGTCCGACGGCCGCGCGACAGTGGACGTGACGCAAGTGACGTCATCGGACGCGCGCCTGCAACCCGCGTCTCCTCTGCCTACAATGCGCCCCACCTGACTCGATACCCGAAAGGAATTCGCATGGAACACACTCTGCCGCCGCTGCCGTACGCACAAGACGCCCTCGCTCCGCACCTGAGCAAGGAAACGCTCGAATACCACTACGGCAAGCACCACAACGCCTATGTGGTGAACCTGAACAACCTGCAGAAGGGCACCGAGTTCGAGTCCCTGAGCCTGGAAGAGATCATCAAGAAATCCTCCGGTGGCATCTACAACAATGCCGCGCAGATCTGGAACCACACCTTCTTCTGGAACGGCATGAAGCCGGCCGGCGGCGGCGAGCCCAAGGGCGCGCTGGCGGCGGCGATCACCGCGAAGTTCGGCAGCTACGCGTCGTTCAAGGAAGCCTTCACGAAGAGCGCCGTCGGCAACTTCGGTTCGGGCTGGACCTGGCTCGTGAAGAAGGCCGACGGCAGCGTCGACATCGTCAACATGGGTGCCGCCGGCACGCCGCTGACGACCGCCGACAAGGCGCTGCTGACGATCGACGTGTGGGAGCATGCCTACTACATCGACTACCGCAACCTGCGCCCGAAGTTCGTCGAGACCTTCCTGACCTCGCTGGTCAACTGGGACTTCGCCGAGAAGAACTTCGCCTGAGCGAGCGTTCGTCGCCCAGCAAAAAGCCGGTCCCTGGAC
>NZ_JBFUFP010001552.1:0-910 GCF_056403375.1 Rhizobacter sp. P2_H2 | reverse complement strand
GCCTGGTGCAGCGCGACCAGCGACGACGAGCAGGCGGTGTCGACCGCGACCGCCGGCCCGTGCACGCCGAGGAAGTACGACAGCCGCCCCGACGCGACGCTGGCCGCATTGCCGGTCGCGAAGTACGGATCGATCAACTCGGGGTGCCGGTACAGCGCGCGGCCGTAGTCGTTGTTGCTGATGCCGAGGTACACGCCGGTGCGTGCGCCGGCCGGCGTGGCGGCGAGTTCGCCCGGCGCATGGCCGGCGTCTTCCAGCGCCTCCCAGGCCACCTCGAGCAGCAGCCGCTGCTGCGGGTCCATGCTGGCGGCCTCGCGCGGCGAGATGCCGAAGAACTCGGCGTCGAAGCGGTCGACGCCGTCGACGAAGCCGCCGAAGCGCGTCGTCATCTTGCCGGGCGCATCGGCATCGGCGTCGTACAGCGCGTCGAGGTTCCAGCGCTCGGCGGGGATGGCGCCGATCGCATCGGTGCCCGACCACAGCAGCTCGGCAAAACCGGCCGCATCGACCACGCCGCCCGGCAGCCGCATCGCCATGCCGACGATCGCGATCGGCTCGTGCAACGCGGCGTTCGAGCGCGCGAGCTCGGCCTTCAGCTCGCGGATCTCGAGCAGCGCGCGTTTGACGGGGCTCAGCGCTTCATCGCGCGGTTCGGTCATCGGGAACTCCCCAGTTCTTGCAGCAGCAGGGCTTCGGCTTCTTCGTCGCTCAGATCGTGCAGCGCATCGGCCGCGGTGTCGATGGCCGCGGCCTCGGCAGGCACCGGCTCGTCGAGGCCGAGCAGGCGCATCAGGTGCGCGGTCAGCGCAGCGAGCGTCGGATAGTCGAACAGCAGCGTCGCCGACAGCGGGCGGCCGATCGAACGGGTCAGCGCATTGCGCAGCTCCACCGCCATCAGCGAATCGAGGCC
>NZ_JBFUFP010001551.1:0-910 GCF_056403375.1 Rhizobacter sp. P2_H2 | reverse complement strand
CGATGGGCATCGGCAAGCTGTGCGCGACGAGCGCCAGCACCGACATGAGCCAGCAGTGGGTGTACGACAGCCTGGGGCGGCTCATCAGCAACCGCACGACGGTGGCGAACGGGCCGAGTTTTGCGAGTTCGCTGAGCTATGACGCGAATGGCCGGCAGGCAACGCAGACCTGGCCGACCGGGCTGACGGTGAACTACGGCTACACGCCGAAGGGGTTCCTCGGCAGCGTGTCGCTTGCGACGGCGGTCACGGTAAACCCGCTGCCTGCCACGCCGGGCGGCACGCCGGGTGCGAGCACGACGCTGCCGGCCGGCACGGTGCTGTGGCAGGCGCAGGCCT
Source organism: Rhizobacter sp. P2_H2 (assembly GCF_056403375.1). Classification (NCBI taxonomy): domain Bacteria; kingdom Pseudomonadati; phylum Pseudomonadota; class Betaproteobacteria; order Burkholderiales; family Sphaerotilaceae; genus Rhizobacter; species Rhizobacter sp. P2_H2. The sequence goes on along the minus strand of NZ_JBFUFP010001551.1, from coordinate 571 downwards.
ACAACGCATGGGATCACCTTGAGCAGCAGCGCTACAGCAACGCCGTGGTGAGCAAGTCGGGCTATGAAGCCGCGACGGGCCGCGCCAGCAGCCTGACGACGGGCAAGGGCAACGCGACTGATGTGCTGAACCACGGCTACGTGTGGGACAGCCTGGGGCGGCTGACGAACCGCAACGATGCGAACGGKGACGGTGCAASCGGYGCGGTGACGGAAAACTTCGAGCACGATGCGCTGGGTCGGCTGCAGCGCTACACGGTGGCAGCCCCTGCGATCAGCGGCTTGGTCCGCACTGTCAGCCTGCAATACAACGCGCTGGGCAGCATCCTCTACAAGAGCGATGTCGGGGTGTACAGCTACGGCGCGCAAGGCGCGAATGCGGTGCGGCCGCATGCGGTGCAGAGCATCGAAGGCGCTGCCACCAACACCTTCGGCTTCGATGCGAACGGGAACGTCGCCAGCGCGACGGCGGGCAAGTATCGAGGCATCACCTTCACGGGCTTCAACCTGCCGGACAGTCAGAGCGGAGTGCAAGGGCCTGCAGGCGGGCCGAGCTACGTGTGGGGCTACGA
>NZ_JBFUFP010001550.1:0-911 GCF_056403375.1 Rhizobacter sp. P2_H2 | reverse complement strand
ACATTGTCTTGAACAAGTCATCCGACAAATCCCTTCGCCCACGATCGCGATCAGGTTTTTCGGTCAGCTTCTCAGGCCTGGCCAAGGCGCCGTTTCGCCGCCTCGYGGATCGCCTGCAGGCTGCTGCGGCTGGTGCTGACATCGGCATCGAGTTTCAGGTGCAGCAGCGTCGGCCGGCCGCTGTCGAGCGCAGCGGCGAATGCCGGCCCGAAGCCGGCGGTGTCCGAGACACGTGCCGCGCGCCAGCCGAAGGCCTCGGCCAGTGCCGCGAAATCCGGGTTGAACAGGTCGCTGCCGCTGACGCGCCCGGGGTACTCGCGCTCCTGGTGCATGCGGATCGTCCCGTAGGTGCCGTTGTCGACGACGACGCTGATCAGCCGCTTCGCGCCGTAGCCGGTGGCGGTCGCCAGCTCCTGGCCGGTCATCAGGAAGTCGCCGTCGCCGGCGATGTTGACGACGGTGCGCTCGGGATACAGCAGCGCCGCGGCCACCGCGGCCGGCACGCCGTAGCCCATCGCGCCGGCGGTCGGCGCGAGCTGCGTGCGGCCGGCGTGCTGCATGCCGTGGTAGCGGCAGAAGCGGTGCAGCCAGCCGCTGTAGTTGCCGGCGCCGTTGGTGTAGACCGTATCGGCCGGCGCGAGGCGCTGGATGGTCTTGATGACCTCGGCCATGTCGAGCGGCTGCACCGCGCCGGCGACGTGGTTGGCCTCGTAGTCGGCATGCTCCGCGGCCGTCCACTCGCCCCAGGCCGGCTTGGTCGGCGCAGCCAGCGCTTCGAGCGCCTTCGCGGCGGCAGCCATCGACGACTGCAGCAGCAGGTCGGCGGCGTAGACGCGGCCGAGCTCCTCCGGCCCCGCATGGATGTGCACCAGCTTCTGCAGCGGCCGCGGCGCCTTCAGCAGCGAGTAGCC
>NZ_JBFUFP010001549.1:0-911 GCF_056403375.1 Rhizobacter sp. P2_H2 | reverse complement strand
ACAGGGGACATTCCGGTTTGCTACCCGATTGAAGGAGAGACGATGAACAGAGATCTAGCAGTCAGGATCAAGGGGAAAGCACTTGCCGCTGTCGAGGAACTCGCTTCGATTCTGGACATTGTCAAGGACGAGATCCCCAGCCACGAGTTTGAGCAGGTGAAGAAGGGCGTCGGGCTGGCTATTGGGTCCATCGAAATGCAAGTCAACGTGCAGCTCTATCGGCAGTTCCCGGACCTGGAAGATTGATGCGAGGTGCCCTTCAAGAGAGCCGGTGCCTCCATGAACAAGCTCGTATAGCCCTGGATCCAATCCCCCGATTTTTTCCCATCGCCTCTCGCAATCTCATCTTCGTCGGACCAACCGGCTACGAGATGCCGATCCACGTGGCCATCAGCGCACCGTACGCCGAAGCGGAAGCCGAAGAGGCAAAGGGTAGAGCGGGGTGCTTGGTCCTGACCTGCGACGATCCCGATCTCACGACCGAGATCACCGGGTCCGATGAGATGGAGGCGTTGCTCGCCGGACTTGAGTTTCTGCAGTCTTTCCCGGTGAACCTGGAGTCAATAGGCGGCGGCAGGTTGAAGGCGTTGGATGGTTCGCCCTTTGGTCCCAATGGATCGATCCTGTTGCAGGAATCCAGGGCCATTCAGGTGAGGAAGAACGCAAGGCGTTCAACTGAGAATCTGGCCCGCTTGAAGACACCAGGCGACGGTGGTGAGGAAGCAGGCGATGGCTGACATTGAAGTAGCGCCGTGCTTCGACGTGACAGTCTGGGTTCTGATGGGACTTACTCTGATTCAGCTCGGCGGATGCGACTCGCCGCAGCCGGCCGAGATTCCGCAGTCATGGGCCATGAGCTTCCAAGGGAAGACTCTTGGCGAGATACGCAGTGCCATCGGACACCCCACGGA
>NZ_JBFUFP010001548.1:0-916 GCF_056403375.1 Rhizobacter sp. P2_H2 | reverse complement strand
CAGCGCCGACGATGGCGATCGTGCGTGAATGGAATGTCATTCCATGATATTGGAACGGCATTCCACTTGTGTCAAGATGCGGCATGCCCAAGAAATCACGCGCGCCTCAGCGGCGCGAGGATTCCCTCTCGCGGGATCGCATCATCGAGACCGCCATCGAGCTGCTCGACAGCGCCGGCGAAGGCGGGCTGACATTCCGCGCCCTGTCGGAGCGCCTGGCGACGGGGCCCGGCGCGATCTACTGGCACATCGCGAACAAGGGCGATCTGGTGGTCGCCGCCTGCGACGCGGTGATCGCCGGTGCGATGCAGGCGCAGGGCGACACCCTCCACGGCTTGGCGGCGGGCATGTTCGACGCGATGGACGAGCATCCCTGGATCGGCTCGGCGCTGCTGCAGGCGGCCGGGCAACTGCCGATGGTGCGCCTGTTCGAGCGCATCGGGCGGCATGTGCAGGCACTCGGCGTGCCGAAGGCCGGGCAATGGGCGGCAGCGTCGGCACTGCTGCACTACATCCTCGGCGTCGGCGGACAGAACGCCGCGAACCGGCTCTCGGCGCAGGAGCGCGAGATCGATCGGGAGGGCTTCCTGGGCGAGGTCTCCATCGCGTGGTCGGAACTCGATGAAACCGAGTACCCGTTCACACGATCGATGGCGGAGCAACTGCAGCAGCACGACGACCGCGCCGACTTTCTGGCGGGGATCGATCTGATCCTGGGCGGGATCAGCGGGATGGCGGGGACAGCGGCACGGAAACGCTCCTCCCGCTGAGCGATCATCGGCAGCGACGCCAATCCCGAAGAGAGCGCCCCATGGCCAAGTACCAGTTCGACCCGCAGTCCTGACCCATGAGCAACATTTCTTCCCATCGATTGCAAAGCCTTGCCCTCGCCGCCTCCGCGCTGCTGGTCGTCGGC
>NZ_JBFUFP010001547.1:0-917 GCF_056403375.1 Rhizobacter sp. P2_H2 | reverse complement strand
TCCTTCAGCCGCTCCGGGTAGCGCTTGCTGTCCTTGAACTTCAGCGCGTCGACCGGCAGCACCTCCTGGCCGATCTCGTAGCGGCCTTCGCCGTCGAGGAAGGCATCGAGCCGCGCGCGGGCGCGGATGCGGTGGTGGTGGCTGCACTTCGGGCAGACGTTGATGTTCTGCTCGAGGTCGCTCTTGTAGAGCACGGTGTCGCACGACGGGCACTTGATCCACAGGCCTTCGGGCACCGTGCGGCGCTCGCTCGGGTCCGTCTGCTGCATCTTCGGCGGAAGCAGTTTCTCGAGCCAACTCATGCGGGAGCTCCTTTCAGGGTATCGAGGGCGGCGCGGATCTCGGCGATGAACGCCGCGGCCGCGGGGACGACATTGTCGCGCGTCTGGGTTTCAAGCAATTGCACGATGCGGGATCCGATGACGACCGCATCCGACACCCTGGCGACCGCGATGGCCGTCTGTGCGTCGCGGATGCCGAAGCCTACACCCACCGGCACCTGCACATGGGCCTGGATCCGCGGCACCATCCGGGCCACCGCGTCGGTGTCGAGGTGGCCGGCGCCGGTCACGCCCTTCAGCGACACGTAGTAGACGTAGCCGCTCGCGATGCGGCCCACATCCTTCATGCGCTGTTCGGTGGAGGTGGGCGCGAGCAGGAAGATCGGGTCGAGCTGCTTCGCCTTCAGCCGGGCGGCGAAGGCCTCGCATTCCTCGGGCGGGTAGTCGACGACCAGGACGCCGTCGACGCCGGCCGCGGCGGCGTCGCGCACGAACGCGCTCTCATCGGCACCGGCCCCATGCAGCTGGTCATAGCGCTCGATCGGGTTGGCGTACCCCATCAGCACCAGCGGCGTCGTCGTGTTGCGGGCCCGGAAGCCGCGCACGTAGTCGAGCACCTGCACCATGCCGATCTTC
>NZ_JBFUFP010001546.1:0-923 GCF_056403375.1 Rhizobacter sp. P2_H2 | reverse complement strand
GCTACGGCTACTGCGGCCGCTCGATCGCGCTCGCCGAGCAGGGCGAGTTCCGCCAGAGCATCCGCGCCGCCAGCAAGGCCCTGCACCTCGGCCAGGCCGACGACAACGACGACCTCAAATCCCTCGCGCAGCGCGACCTCGCGATCGCCTACAGCTACGCCGGCCTGCTCGACGAGGCCGAGCGCTTCGCGAACGGCTCGCTCGCCCTGACGCCGAAGAACCCGCAGCAGGCCCACGCGCCGTCGTTGAAGGTGCTCGGCGACATCGCGGTGCGCCGCGCCCGCTACGGCGATGCCGCCGGCTACTACGCCCGCAGCATCGCGCTCGCGAGCGACCGCTTCCGCCCGCTGGTGCAGGTCTCGCTCGCCAACGCCTACACCGCCGCCGGCCGCGCGCCCGAGGCGCTGAAGCAGCTCGACCAGGTCCCCGTGCGCGAGACCGACAAGCTCGGCCCCTTCTACAAGCGCAGCCGCGCCAACGCCCTGCTCGGCAGCGCGCAGCCGAACGAGGCACTGGCTCTTTTCAGGCAGGTTCTCGCCGACCCCGGCGCCGGCGACACCGCCTACCACCGCCTGTGGGCCTCCGAAGGCATCGCGCGCGTCGAGGCCGCCCGCGGCGACAAGCCAGCCGCGCTGGCCGCCTACCTCGACACCGTGCAGCAGGCCGAGCGCCTGCGCAGCAAGTTCACCAGCGAGGAGTTCAAGACCGGCCTGTTCGGCGACATCCAGCAGGTGTTCAACGCCGCATTGGCGCTGAGCCTCGATGCGCGCAACTACGAGGCCGCGTGGACGCTCTCCGAGGCCTCGCGCTCGCGCCAGCTGCTCGATTCCATCCGCGACCGCGCGAGCGACACGCTGGCGCAGGAGCGCGTCTCGCTGCCCGAGCTGCAGCGCTCGCTCGGTGCCGGCGACGCGGTGCTGCAG
>NZ_JBFUFP010001545.1:0-924 GCF_056403375.1 Rhizobacter sp. P2_H2 | reverse complement strand
GCGCCAATAAGGAGGGGGCGCCGGAGCTGGCTGGTTTCATGGCCCCGCGCGAAGCGCGATCGTGAACTGACTGTCGTCGACTGTTTGACCACAACGAACGAAGTGAGTGGAGGGAGTTTCGACGACGGGCCTTGAAACCAGTCAGCGCAGGGCAGTCAGCGCCCCGCCAGGGGTGATGACCGCACCCGACGGCGCGCCACAGCCTCCCCACACGCGCCTTCCGCACCAACGCCCATCAGGCAGAAACCGGCGCCAGCCTCCCGAGGTAGTTCCGCACGCTCGCCTGCATGCACAACTCCCCCATCGTCGTCGCATGCATCAGCCGGCTGACCCGGCTCTCGTCCTTGTGCACGAAGATGTAGCGCTCGCAGATGTCGGCCAGGATCTCCATGTGCACCGGCTCGTTCGGGTGCAGGCACAGGAACACCAGCTTGCCGTGGTTGCGCAGCTTGCGGAAGAACTCCAGCATGAAGCCGATGTAGCCGTCCTGCGTGTTGAACTGCGGCTCGTCGAACAGGTGCACCACCGCACGCTCCGCGCCCGCATGCTCCAGTATGAAGTTCGGCCGGTCGCGCTTGAACGAGCGCACCTGGTACGACTGGTGGTAGTGCAAGGCCAGCCGGTCGCGCTCGCGATACCGCACCTTGTGGATGTCCTGCCCCGCCACCATCACCCGCCCGCCGCTCGGCGCGTTGCCGCCGGTGATCAGCTCGAACATCGTCGTCTTGCCSGCGCCGTTGGCGCCCATCACGCCGATGATGCCGGGGCCGTCGACCTGGAAGTCGGCCTCCAGCGAGAACGTCGTCTGCCGGTCCGGCCAGCCGCGCCGGTACTGCTTGCGCAGGCCATCGACATGAAGAATCGGTGCAGCCATCTCGTCAGACTCCCAGCAGCTTGCGTTGCAGCGCCGCATCGCCGCGCAGC
>NZ_JBFUFP010001544.1:0-924 GCF_056403375.1 Rhizobacter sp. P2_H2 | reverse complement strand
AGCAACCTGTCGGGGCCGATGGCCAACCTGCCGGTCACGATCTTCAAGTTCGCGATGAGCCCGTACGAGAACTGGCAGAAGCTCGCCTGGGCCGGCGTGTTCCTGATCACCCTCGGCGTGCTCGCGCTGAACATCTTTGCGCGCGTGGTCTTCCGCAACAAGCACTAGAGAACCAGAAAGAACGACATGGACGTCAAAGTCGAACTCCCGGTGACCGAGAAGGCCAAGATCTCGGTGCGCAACCTCAACTTCTATTACGGCAGCTTCCATGCGCTGAAGCGCATCAACCTCGACATTCCCGAGAAGAAGGTCACCGCCTTCATCGGCCCSTCGGGCTGCGGCAAGTCGACGCTGCTGCGCACCTTCAACCGCATGTTCGAGCTCTACCCCGAGCAGCGCGCCGAAGGCGAGATCCTGGTCGACGGCGAGAACGTGCTGAAGAGCAAGCAGGATGTCTCGCTGGTGCGCGCCAAGATCGGCATGGTGTTCCAGAAGCCGACGCCGTTCCCGATGTCGATCTACGACAACATCGCGTTCGGCGTGAAGCTGTTCGAAACGCTGCCGCGCGTCGAGATGGACGAGCGCGTCGAATGGGCGCTCAAGAAGGCGGCGCTCTGGAACGAGGTGAAGGACAAGCTGGCGCAGAGCGGCTCCGGCCTCTCCGGCGGCCAGCAGCAGCGGCTGTGCATCGCGYGCGGCATCGCGATCAAGCCCGAGGTGCTGCTGCTCGACGAGCCGTGCTCGGCACTCGACCCGATCTCCACCGGCAAGATCGAGGAGCTGATCCACGAGCTGAAGAACGACTACACCGTCGTCATCGTCACGCACAACATGCAACAGGCGGCGCGTTGCTCGGACTACACCGCCTACATGTACCTCGGCGACCTGATCGAGTTCGGCGTCACGTCGGACCTGTTCATGAAG
>NZ_JBFUFP010001543.1:0-925 GCF_056403375.1 Rhizobacter sp. P2_H2 | reverse complement strand
CCCGGCACCCACATCGAGACCTACCAGGTCGGCTTCTCGCACGCCAACGAGCAGGCCGTGCCGGGCTCGTACCGCGTCGGGCTGAACAACGGCGTCAACGCCGAGCTCACGGTCACGAAGCGCACCGGTGCCGGCCGCTTCACCTGGCCGGCCACCAACGACGCGACGATGATCCTGAACATCGGCCGCAACGGCGTCGGCGCGCGCAGCGCGCAGCTGGAGATCGTCGGCACCGACTCGGTCCAGGGCTTCGTCGAGACCGGCGGCGTGTGCGGCGGCGGCGGCTACTTCGTCTACTTCCACGGCCAGTTCGACAAGCCGTTCGCCAGCTTCGGCACCTACCAGGGCGACACCGTGACCCCCGGCTCGCGCACCGCGGCGCGCGCGCAGAACAACGGCGGCTGGGTCAAGTTCGCCGGCGGCGGGCAGGTGAAGCTGCGCATCGGCGTCTCGTACGTCAGCACCGCGAACGCGAAGCTGAACATGCAGACCGAGAACCCGGCCTGGGATTTCGACGCGCTGAAGAGCGCCGCGCAGGCGACCTGGAACGCGACGCTGAACAAGGTGCAGGTGACCGGCGGCACGAGCGACGACCGCACCAAGTTCTACAGCGCGCTGTACCACTCGCTGCTGCACCCCAACCTGTTCAGCGACGTGAACGGCCAGTACATCGGCTTCGACAACAAGACCTACACCGCGACCGGCTGGGACAAGTACGCGACCTTCTCCGGCTGGGACATCTACCGCTCGCAGGTGCAGCTGATCGGCTGGCTCGCGCCGAAGGAGGCGAGCGACATGGCGCAGTCGATGGTGGTCGATGCCGAGAAAGGCGGCGGCGGCTACCCGAAGTGGCCCACCGCGAACGACGACACCTGCGTGATGGTGGGCGATGCCGGCGCGRTGATCGTCGCCAACCTGTACGCCG
>NZ_JBFUFP010001542.1:0-927 GCF_056403375.1 Rhizobacter sp. P2_H2 | reverse complement strand
GGCAAGAGCACGCTGCTGCACCTGATGGGCGGGCTCGAAGCGCCCACCAGCGGCGCGGTGCAGCTGAAGGGCCGCGATTTCTCGCACATGAACGCGGCGGAGCAGGGCGTGTGGCGCAACCGACACCTCGGTTTCGTCTATCAGTTCCACCATTTGCTGCCGGAGTTCACCGCGCTCGACAACGTCGCGATGCCGCTGCGCATCCGCCGGCTGACGCAGCCCGAGGCGCGCGAGCAGGCGCAGGCGGTGCTCGCGCAGGTGGGCCTGGCGGCACGCGTGCAGCATCGGCCGTCGGAGCTGTCGGGCGGCGAGCGCCRSCGCGTCGCGATCGCGCGGGCCTTGGCCGGCAAGCCGGCCTGCGTGCTGGCCGACGAGCCGACCGGCAACCTCGACCGCGAGACGGCCGATGGGGTGTTCGCGCTGATGCTGGAACTCGCGCGCAACCAGGGCACGGCCTTCGTGATGGTCACGCACGACGAGGCGCTGGCGAAGCGCTGTGATCGGGTGCTTCGGTTGAAGCAGGGGCGGCTGGTCGACTGAGTGCCCGCGGTGTCGGTGTGTGTGGCCATCGCGGGAGCGATGGCTGCAGAGACGGACGAAGACATCGTTCACGGTGGAACCGGATCGACCCGTTGGTCACTCATTCGGTGTCCTGATCGTCGACCTGCCATGGGCGGGTTCGGTCGGGGCATGAATGGCCTCCAGGACTTCAAAGGAACCCGACATGAGCACTCCATCGCCAACGACAGGCCGATCGCGGAGCAACTCTTTCAGTTTGCAGGAGGGGCCCGCTGGACAGGAGCGAGGAAGCTTTATCGAGCGCCAATTCAATACCGCCCGAGGTCTCGCACGTTCGTCTTGTGGGTGCGTTGAACGCAATCCGGGACGCGCCATGGTGGCTGCGGGTTTGCCAAGCCTTGGCATGGG
>NZ_JBFUFP010001541.1:0-928 GCF_056403375.1 Rhizobacter sp. P2_H2 | reverse complement strand
TTGCTACTTCAGCCTGAAGGATGCGGACGGGCAGCAGGCGGCGATCCGCTGTGCGATGTTCCGGCGCGCGGCGAGCCTGGTGGGGTTCAACCCGGTCGACGGGCAGCGCGTCGAGGTGCGCGGGCGGCTCGCGGTCTACGAGCCGCGCGGCGAACTGCAGTTCGTCGTCGAATCGATGCAGCAGGCCGGCGCGGGTGCGCTGTACGAGCAGTTCCTGCGGCTGAAGGCGCGGCTCGAGGCCGAGGGGCTGTTCGATCCGGCGCGCAAGCGCGAGCTGCCGCGGTTTCCACGCCGGCTCGGCGTCGTCACCTCGGTGTCGGGCGCCGCGCTGCACGATGTGCTGACCACGCTGGCGCGGCGCGCGCCGCATGTCGCGGTCGTCGTCTACCCGAGCCTGGTGCAGGGCGCCGAGGCGCCGGCGGCGTTGGTGCGTGCGTTGCGCCAGGCGGCCGAGCGCGACGAGGTCGATGCGTTGCTCGTGTGCCGCGGCGGCGGCTCGCTGGAGGACCTGTGGGCGTTCAACGACGAGCAGGTCGTGCGGGCCATCGCGGCGAGCCCGCTGCCGACGATCTGCGGCGTCGGCCACGAGACCGACGTGACGCTGGCCGACTTCGCCGCCGACCTGCGCGCACCGACGCCGACCGCCGCGGCCGAGCTGGCGGCGCCGCCGACGCGCGAACTGGCCGAGACGCTGGCCGCGTTCGCGACCTTGATGCAGCGCCGCGTGCACCACGTGCTCGACCAGCAGGCGCAGTGGATCGACCGCGCCGCGCTGCGGCTAGCGCGGCCGGGGCAGGGCGTGCGGGCCACGGCGCAGCGGCTGCAGGGGCTCGCGCACCGGCTGCAGGCGGGCGCGCAGCGGCGGCTGCAGTCCGATGCGCACCGCCTCGACACGATCGCGCCGCGGCTCGCGCGCAGCGCGCAGCGC
>NZ_JBFUFP010001540.1:0-933 GCF_056403375.1 Rhizobacter sp. P2_H2 | reverse complement strand
GCAGGGCCTCGCGCGCAGCCAGATCATGGTGCTGGATGCCTTGCTGAAGCTGCGCCAGGTGTGCTGCGACCCGCGGCTGCTGAAGGGCGAGGCGCGCGATGCGCAGGCGGCCGCCGGCAAGGCCGCGCCGTCGGCCAAGCTGGAGCTGCTGCTCGACCTGCTGCCCACGCTGGTGGAAGACGGCCGGCGCGTGCTGCTGTTCTCGCAGTTCACCGAGATGCTGGCGCTGATCGAGACCGAGCTCGTGCGGCTGAAGCTGCCCTACCTGATCCTCAMCGGCGAGACCGACGACCGGGCCGGGCTGGTCGCGCAGTTCCAGCAGGGCGATGTGCCGCTGTTCCTGATCAGCCTGAAGGCCGGTGGCGTCGGGCTGAACCTGACCGCGGCCGACACCGTGATCCTGTACGACCCGTGGTGGAACCCGGCGGTCGAGCAGCAGGCGATCGACCGCGCCTACCGGATCGGGCAGGACAAGCCGGTGTTCGTCTACAAGCTGCTGGCCAGCGGCACGGTCGAGGACAAGATGATCGAGCTGCAGGCCCGCAAGGCGGGGCTCGCGGACCTGCTGCTGAAGGGCGTGGCGAGCGACGCGGCGTTGAATGCGGAAGACTTCGACGACCTGTTCAAGCCGCTGTCCGATGGCGCGCCGAAGGAGGGCGACTGAATGCTGACCGTCCACAACCCGGTGCATCACCTGCATGCCGGGCGCCAGGAGATGTACCGCGGCCGGCTGGTGCCGTGCCACGAGGTGCCCGACCGGCTCGACCACGTGCTGGCCGAGTTGAAGCGGCGCCGGCTGGGTGAACTGCGCGAGCCGGGCGAGGTGTCGATGGACGTGCTGCGGCACATCCACAACGGGCGTTACCTCGATTTCCTCGCGCACGCGTGGGACGACTGGGTCGCGCTCGATCCGGCGAATGCGCAGGTCGATGC
>NZ_JBFUFP010001539.1:0-935 GCF_056403375.1 Rhizobacter sp. P2_H2 | reverse complement strand
GCGGCGCGGCTGGCCGCCGACATCGACATCCTGCTGCCCGAGCTCGACGCGGCGATCCCGGACAACGGCGACAGCGACCTCGCGCCGCTCGACTCGTCACCGCTGCCGCTCGATACCGCGCCGGGCAAGCTCGACGAGCGTCCGGCGACCGCCGTCGACAACGGCCGAACTGCAACGGCCGGCGAGGTCAGCCGTCACTGAGCCTTCGGCAGCTTGTGGTTGTGCGTCTGCAGGTACAGCGCCGCATTGCCATAGGCCGCCGGGAAGTGCCCCCACTGCTGCTGCAGCGCCGCGATCTCCGGCGCCACCGGCTGCTGCTGCAGCAGGTTGGCCGACGGCTTGTCCGACAGGATGTCGAACAACGCCGGCGGCTGCCGGTCGACCAGCATGTGCGTGCCGACCAGCACGCCCAGTTGGCGCGGCCCGGTGAACTGGAACTCGAAGGCCACGCGGCTCGCATCGAACTGCGGGTCGAGCAGGTCGCGCCCGAGCGTGGTGTTGCGGTAGCCGATGCCGGCCAGCGACGCGAGCGTCGGCAGCACGTCGACCTGCTGCGCCCAGTGGTCGATGCGGCGCGGCGCCACGTGGCCGGGCGAATAGACGAGGAACGGCGTGTGGCCCTGCGTGATCGCGAGGTCGTGCCATGACTTCGGCAGGTGCTGCCCGGTCACGCCGATGATCCCGTGGTCGCCGATGAACGCGAAGAGCGTGTTCTTGAAGTACGCCTCCTTCTTCGCTGCTTCCATGAAGCGGCCGATGCACCAGTCGAGGTAGGCGAACGCACTGTACTCGTCGACCGAGATGAAGCCGTTGTCCTCCAGCTGCGCATCGGTCGGCGTCGGCGGCTGGAACGCGGCCTTGTCCTCGTCGGGGATGGTGTACGGCCGGTGGTTGCCGCTGGTCTGGATCATCGCGAAGAACGGCGTCTTCTGCGC
>NZ_JBFUFP010001538.1:0-936 GCF_056403375.1 Rhizobacter sp. P2_H2 | reverse complement strand
CAGCAGGACACAGCCATGCACACCGAGAAGATCCGTTCCATCATCGCCAAGCACGCCCGCCTGTCGGTGGACGCCGCCACGCTGACCGAAGACAGCGACCTGTACGCCGCCGGGCTGACCTCGCTGACGACGGTCAACCTGATGCTGGCGCTGGAAGACGGCTTCGACATCGAGTTCTCCGACAAGATGCTGGGCCGCAAGACCTTCGAGAGCATCCGCTCGCTGTCCGAAGCCATCGAAGAACTCGTCAGCGCCTGAAGCGCTGCACTGCCGCCATTCCTGGAGAAGACATGTCGCAACCGACCCGCCTGAGCCCCCAACTGCCCGCCCTGCTCGAAGGGCTGCACGGCATCGGCCGCGACATCATCGCGCCGCACGCCGCCGAGGTGGACCGCGATGCGCGCTTTCCGCACGAGGCGTATGCGGCGCTGAAGCAGCAGAAGCTGCTGAGCTGCTACGTGCCGGTGGAGTACGGCGGCATGGGCCTGAACATCAGCGACCTGTCGCAGATCTGCGAGGTGCTGGGCCAGTACTGCGGTTCCACCGCGATGATCTTCGCGATGCACCAGATCCAGGTCGGCTGCATCGTGCACCACGCGCTCGAATCGGAGTTCTTCCGCGGCTATGCCCGCGAGATGGTCGAGCACCAGTACCTGATCGCGTCGGCCACCACCGAGCTGGGCATCGGCGGCGACGTGCGCTCGAGCCTGTGCGCGGTGCAGGTGAGTGGTGACCGCTTCACGCTGGAGAAGCAGACGCCGGTGATCTCGTACGGCGCGACGGCCGATGCGATCCTCGTGACCTGCCGCAAGTCGGAAGACGCGGCGCGCAACGACCAGGTGCAGGTGCTGGTGCGCAAGAGCGACTACGAGCTGACGAAGCTGTCGGGCTGGGACACGCTGGGCTTCCGGGGAACCTGCAGCGAGGGCTTCGTGC
>NZ_JBFUFP010001537.1:0-936 GCF_056403375.1 Rhizobacter sp. P2_H2 | reverse complement strand
GAACATCTGGTGCGCCCACTTGTAGAAGTCGCAGGTGGTGTTCTGCGCTGGGAAGCCGATGCTGTTGGCGAAGGTGACGAACCCGCCCTTGCTGACGCGGCCGGAGACGAACCAGTTGCTGAGCTCCTTGGGTGACACCGAGCAGGCGGCGTTGGTGTATTGCAGGTTGGCGGGGAAGGCCTGGACTTGGGTCGGCACCTGGGCGTGGGCCGGGCTGAAGGTGGCGGCCGCGAGCGTGGCGGCGGCGAGCAGTGGGCGGGTGATGCGCATGGGGGGCTCCCTGGGGTGGGTGCCGCCCTGGGCGGTACTGCKGGCCGTCGGGCTGGCGTGATGTGGATCAGACCAGCGGGGCGGGGGTGGGGGAATCAGCTCCGGGCTGATTTGTTGAGGGTGAAATGCTTAGAGCAAGCATCAAACCTTGGTGGGGAGTGACCGAGGTTTCAGAACGCGCTGTTACAGTTGTGCGTTCAGGCTGGATTCGTACTCTCAGCACATGAGACGGGCGATCCTTCTCGCGTGTAGTGGGACACCGGTCCCAACGCCACAACCGCCTTGCTCGCAATTGAGCATCCGGCCTCCAACGACGACTAGCACGCTGCGGGGGGAGTGAGGATGTGGCACGACATTGAGGCCGAGGTTGATTTGCTCAACTTCGGTCTAGTAGCCGACGCGGCAGCGACTCTTATACGAGACGCTGGGGGCACACCACTGACCATCGGTATATCCGGCGGGTGGGGGGCAGGCAAGTCGACGCTGGTCAAACTTGTTCGCGCACACTTGGAGGCAAGCACCAAGAAGGATGGAAAGCAGTCTTCGTACATCCTGATGGAGTTCAACGCGTGGCTCTATCAAGGCTACGAAGATGCCCGACAAGCTCTTCTTCAAGCGGTTTCCGACCGTSTCGTCGAAGAGGCCAGGACGCGCAAAACCTTCATC
>NZ_JBFUFP010001536.1:0-938 GCF_056403375.1 Rhizobacter sp. P2_H2 | reverse complement strand
GCACGCTGCCCTGCGTGGCAACGCGCCAGCCATCCGTGCCGGCCGGCGCCTGCGCCTGCGCACCGGCCACCTGCAGCGGCAGCCGCAGCATGAACCGGCTGCCGCGCCCCGGTCCGTCGCTCTGCGCGCCCAGCGTGCCGCCGTGCAGCGCCGCCAGGCTGCGCGCGATCGCCAGCCCCAGGCCCAGCCCGCCGTGCGGCCGGTTCAACGCCTGCCGCTTGCCCTGCACGAAGGGCTCGAACACCACCATCAGCTCGTCGGACGACATGCCGATGCCCTCGTCGTCGACCACCAGCACCGCGTCGTCGCCGTCGCGCCGCGCGTGCAACGACACATGCCCACCGACCTCGGTGAACTTGGTCGCGTTGGTCAACAGGTTGGCGACGATCTGCCCGAGCCGCACCGCATCGCCCAGCAGCGGCAGCGGCTCCTCCACGCGCACCTCGAGCCGCTGGCGCTTCTGCTCGAACAGCGGGCTCACCGTCTCGACCGCCTGCCCGATCACCACCCCCAGGTCCAGCGGCGCGCGCTGCAGCTCGACACGCCCGCGCGTGATGCGCGCGACGTCGAGCAGGTCGTCGACCAGCCGCACCATGTGCCGCACCTGGCGCTCGATGATGCCGCGCTCCTTCGTCGCCGCATCCGTCCAGTTCATGCGCATCAGGTGCAGCGCCGTCAGGATGGGCGCCAGCGGGTTGCGCAGCTCGTGGCCCAGCATCGCGAGGAATTCGTCCTTCGCACGGCTCGCATCCTCGGCCTGCTGGCGTGCGCTCAGCTGTTCGGTCACCTCGTAGGCGACCACGGCGATCTTGACCGGCGCGGTGCCGTCCGGCTCGGTCAGCGGCTGGTAGACGAAATCGAAGTAGCGCGGCTCGGGCATGTGCACCTCGAACGCCTTCGCGAAGTACGGCTCGCCGCTGCGCAACACGCTGTCGAGC
>NZ_JBFUFP010001535.1:0-945 GCF_056403375.1 Rhizobacter sp. P2_H2 | reverse complement strand
CTGCCCACGTTCGAGCCAGCGGGCCGGCAGCGCGAAGCGCATCGACACCCACAGGCAAGCCAGCGCCACGCTGCAGCCCATCAGGCCCGCAATGCGCAGCGCTTCAGCCGACAGTTGGTGGAAGTGCTCGCGCATGCCGAGCTCCAGCCCAGCCGCACCGAGAAGCGCTGCCGCGGCCAGCAGGTTGGCGCCCGGCCGGCTGCTCCAAGGGTGCATCAGGCCGGCGTCCTCATCAGGGCCAGCGTGCGGTGGGCGGGACCGAGGTTGACCTCGGCGCACAGCTGAAAGCCGGCCTTCAGGAAAGCCGCCTTCTGCCTGTCGATGCTGAACTCATGCGGGTCACGCTGGCGCTGGGCGCAAAGCAATTTCATCTGCGGGTCCTCGGGCCCGATCCATTCGACAACCAGCCAGCGACGCGACAGGCGCCGTGCCATCTGCGCCACGACCTCGATCGGGATGGACGCCGCGACCGCCAAGTGATGCACGAGTGCCAGCATCAGCACCAGGTCTGCGGATTGCTCCAGGCGCGCGGCCAGGCCCGAGTGTTCCTCCCCCAGCCATCCCGATCCGCCTTTCATGTCGTCCAGCGCCGCAACCACGGGGTGCAGGCCCGGTCCCGAGGGCGACCGGAACAGCGCCTGCACGCAATCGTGGTCCCCATCGATGGCGATCACCTGGGCACCCTGCGCCAGCGCCATGCGAGAAAACTCGCCGGTGTTGCAGCCGAGATCGGCCACCCAGCCCGGCCGGATCTCCGCCAGCCATTGCGCAAGCTGCGAACGCTTGCGTTGCAGGCTGTCGCCCCCGTAGTGCCCGCGGTCCTGCGTGTAGTCGCCCCAGGCTCCCTTGCGCCGCCGCGGTTCGGGCGGGGCCACCCCGCCGAGCCACCATTCAACGGTCGCATGCAGCGATCTCCGGAACCTTGCAATGGCCGCAGGATCAGCC
>NZ_JBFUFP010001534.1:0-945 GCF_056403375.1 Rhizobacter sp. P2_H2 | reverse complement strand
GCAAGGACGAGAAGGTGAGCCTGCCGCCGCTGGTGGGCGCGCTGCTGAAGAACGAACAGGATGTGTCGCTGTTCGAGAAGCTCGTGTTCATGCAGAAGCACAACCGATGACGCCTGGCGGGCAGTGGCTCCGGCCTCTCCCCGCCATCCCCCGTCAATCCCGTTTCCCCACGAACGCCGCTCACGAGGCGGCCCGCACCATCATGGCCCGACACAAGACCCTGAGCATCGATGACCTGTGGGCGCTGCAGCGCGTCGGCGGACTGTGCCTGTCGCCCGACGGCGCGCAGGCGGTCTGTTCGGTCGGCAGCTACTCGATGGAGGACAACAAGGGCATGTCGGCCCTGTGGCTGCTGTCGACCTTCGGCGGCGGGCCGCGCCGGCTGACGCAGGCCGGCGAGAAGGATGGCCAGCCGGCCTGGTCGCCGACCGGCGAGCGCATCGCGTTCATCGCGCGGCGCGAGCAGCAGGGCAAGAAGGACGACACGCCGCAGCTGTACGTGATCGCGCCCGATGGCGGCGAGGCGCGCCGCGTCAGCGATTTCGCGCCGGGCGTGGAGGCCTTCAAGTGGTTCCCCGACGGCAAGCGCATCGCGTTCGTCTCGTGGGTGTGGCCGGATGTGCGCGGTGCCGCCGCGCAGGCCAAGCGCCACCAGGCCTTCAAGGACCGCAAGGAAACCGCCTACGTGACGAGCGAGGCGCAGTACCGCTACTGGGACCGCAACCTGCCGATGGAGCGGGTGGCGCACGTGCTGGTGCTCGACGTCGAGAGCGGCCGGGTGCGCGACCTGTTCGAGGGCAGCGGCTACGAGCTGCAGCGCGGCGACCCCGACGCGCATTCGTTCGACATCTCGCCCGACGGCCGGCACGTCGCGTTCGCGTTCGACCCGGCGCCGGAGAAGCGGCTGGACCATTGCAAGTCATTGGCCGAGGTGGTGGTGCGCAC
>NZ_JBFUFP010001533.1:0-946 GCF_056403375.1 Rhizobacter sp. P2_H2 | reverse complement strand
GCTTCAGCCGCCGCTTCATCGCGTCGAAACCCGATCACGTCGCCATGACGTGGTCTCAGGGAGAGATGAAGATGAAGCGCAGAAACCTGTTGCTGGCCGCCTCCGGGGCTGCCGGCGTGACCCTCCTGCCGTTCGCGGCGTCGCGCGCCGCCGGGGCGCGAACCATCAGCTTCGGCCAGTCGGCGTCGCTGACCGGCGGCCAGGCCAGCTACGGCCGCGACGTGCAGAACGGCATCGCCGCCGCCTTCGCCGCGGCGAACACCACTGAAGCCGCCACCGGGCTTCACTTCGACCTGCAGACGCTCGACGACGGCGGCGTGCGCAGCCGCTGCATGAAGAACGTGATGCAGCTGGTCGAGGGCGGCTCGACCGCGCTGATCGGCCTGACCAGCGGTGCCGGCGCCGAAGCCTGCATGCCGGTGATCGAGGATGCGCAGATCGCGATGCTCGGCACCGCCAGCGGCAACATGGGCATCCGCGGCAGCCAGGTCAGCGGCGCCTTCCACGTACGCGCCGGCTACGACGCCGAGTACAAGCGCATGGTCGGCTACGTCAAGGATTTCGGCATGCAGCGCATCGGGGTCGTCTACCTGAACGACACCTCGAAGGCCAACATGGAGGCGATGAACGCCGCGCTGTCGGCGCTGTCCATCCAGCCCAAGGTGTCGATCGGCATCGACCGCAACGCCACGTCGTTCGACGGCGTCGCCAACGAGCTGCTGGCCGCGCGCCTCGACTGCGTGCTGTTCACCGCCAATGCGGGACCGGTCGGCAAGATCATCGACCACCTGGTGCGCGGCAAGTACGCCGGCCTGTTCTACGCCTCGTCCTTCGCGGGGCAGGACCTGATCGACACGCTGACCTCGCGCAAGCAGAGCTGCGTGATGAGCATGGTGGTGCCGCGGCCGACGCAGATGGGCGTCAACGTGGTCGCGCAATGCCAGCG
>NZ_JBFUFP010001532.1:0-949 GCF_056403375.1 Rhizobacter sp. P2_H2 | reverse complement strand
GGGTTGCGCTTCTGCGGCATGGTGCTGCTCGAACCCCGGCCGTGCGCGAACGGCTCGTACACCTCGCCGACCTCGGTCTGCATCATCAGCTTGACGTCCATGCTGAGCTTGCCGAGTGTGCCGCCGATCAGGCCGAGCACCGCGCCCACTTCGGCGATGTTGTCGCGGATGGTGTGCCAGGCGATCACGGGCTGCTTCAGCCCGAGCTCGGCACACAGGCCAGCCTGCGTTTCCATCGCCCCCACGGCCAGCGACGCCAGCGTGCCSGMCGCGCCGSCGAACTCGCCGACCAGCACGCGCTCCCTGAGCTGCGCGAGGCGCTCGCGGTGGCGCTCGATCGCCGACAGCAGCCCGGCCATCTTGTAGCCGAAGGTCACCGGGATGGCCTGCTGCAGGTTGCTGCGGCCGATCATGGGTGTCAGGCGGTGCGCCTTCGCGTGCCTGGCCAGCGCGGCCGAGATCGCCTCGAGGTCGCGGTCGACGAGGGCCAGGCCCTCGCGGATCTGCAGCACGGTCGCGGTGTCCGTGATGTCCTGGGTGGTCGCGCCCCAGTGGCAGTACTCGCCGAGCTTGTCGCGGCACAGCGCATTGAGCTGCGAGACGACGCCGAGGACGGGGTAGCCGATGCGCTCGGTCTGCTGGCGCAGCTTGCCCATGTCGATCTGCTCCAGCCGGCAGTGGCTGACGATCTCGTCGGCGGCTTCCTGCGGAATCAGTCCCAGGCGACCCTGCACCTTGGCCAGCGCGGACTCGATGTCAAGGTACTTCTGGGTGCGATTCTCGTCGGACCACACGTGGCGCATCTCGTCGCTGGAGAAGATGCCTTGGAAGATCGCGGAGTCGATAAGGGTGGCGGGCATGATGGAGTGCTTTCTGAAGATCAGGATGGAATCAGGCGCCGGCGCGCTGCAAGGTGCGTCGGGCTTGCAGCACGACCGGCCGGTCGACC
>NZ_JBFUFP010001531.1:0-949 GCF_056403375.1 Rhizobacter sp. P2_H2 | reverse complement strand
GCCCAGAATGCTGCACGGTTGCGCCGTGAAGACCCGCTGCTTAGAAGTCTGGACGTCGATCAAGGGCTACGGCGCCCGCGCGAGTACTTTGTCTAACTCTTGAGGTAGGAGAACACACAGGGCGGACGCGGGTCATTGGGCATCGGTTAGACACGTTTAGAGCCAAGCCCAGGATGTGCATCGCGCTTGAAGAGCAGTCCCGCTGGCGATTGCATGGAGGCAGGAAGTCGAGCAACGTTGCTACGAAGCATCGGATTGCCTGCTGTTGCACCTGGACGGCGTGTGGCTCAAGACGTCGGCGCTGTCGTGTCGACTTGGCCGTCCTTCACCGGCAGCGTGGCGCCAGGGCGAAACGAGGTTCGCGCCACTCCGTCCTTGCCATTCAGGCGGTAACTCACGTCGTAGCCAACCAACTTCTTCGACTTCTCTTGCACCGTCTTGCAGCGCTGCTCGGCGGTCGAGATAACGTCACCTTGCTGCATGTTCTTCTGCACTTGGTTGCCGGCGTAGCCGCCTGCCGCAGCGCCAGCTACGGTGGCCACCTTCTTACCGGTGCCGCCGCCAATCTGGTGACCGAGCACGCCGCCGAGCACCGCGCCACCAACACTGCCGAGCAGGCGGTTCTCGTCCTTGACCGGCGCCTGGCGCTGCACCTGCACCGTCTCACACTGTTGGCGCGGCGTCGTCACGGTCTCCGTTACCTCTTTGACTGCCATCACCTCAGCGGCCTTGGGCTGCGACATTTTCTGAGAACCCGTGACGGCACCCGCGCCCAGCATCACCATTGCGATGCCGCCGACCGCGATACCTTTGATCATTGAGTTGTCCATGGGTTGCTCCTGTGGTAGCCCACCTCAATTGTCGTGCCCGGCTCGCCGCGTGCATGGCAGTAGAGGCCGGGATCTGGTGTAGGACTTCGCGACGCGTGTGTCGCTTCGGTGTCCGCTGC
>NZ_JBFUFP010001530.1:0-952 GCF_056403375.1 Rhizobacter sp. P2_H2 | reverse complement strand
GCTCGGCGCCCATGCCGACCGCGAGCCGGATGCCGCTACCAGGGCGCGCATCGAAATGGCCGTGCTGGCCGCGCCGCCCGTCAATCCGCTGCCGGCCGGCACGGTCGGGCTGTCGATGCTGCGGGCGTTGAGCCTGGACCCTGCGTTTCAACTGAAGTGACCCGGAGGCCGCGATGCGATCCACCCGTCGAGAATTCATGCGCCTGTCCAGCGCCGCCGTCGCCTGCAGCGGCCTCGTGCTGCCGGGTATTCCGTCCGCTGCGTGGGCCCAGGGCACGAACGGCCTGCAGGCCGCAGCCTCGGCCGCCGACCGCGTGCTGGTGCTGGTCGAGCTGAAGGGCGGCAACGACGGCCTGAACACCGTCGTGCCGTATGCCGATCCCGCGTACGCAGCGCTGCGGCCGACGCTCGCGCTGCCGCCCGCCGACCTGCTGCGGCTCGACGCCAGCCTCGGCCTGCACCCGTCGCTCGCGCCGCTGATCCCGCTGTGGGAGAAGCACGAGCTCGCGCTGCTGCTCGGCCTCGGCTACCCGCAGCCCAACCTGTCGCACTTCCGCTCGATCGAGATCTGGGACACCGCATCGGCGGCGCGCGAGTACCTCGACGAAGGCTGGGTGGCGCGCGCCTTCGATGCCGGGCTGCGCGGGCGTGGCCGCTTCACCGCCGAAGGCGTGGCCGTCGGCACCGCCGGGCTGGGCGCGCTGAGCGGCGCGCGCGCCGTCTCGCTGACCAGCGCCGAGGCCTTCGTCAACGAATCGCGCCTCGCGCGGCCGGCGGCGGTGCAGGGCAATGCGGCGCTCGCGCATGTGCTGAAGGTCGAGGCCGGCGTGCTGCAGGCGGCCGACGGCCTGCGCAACCCCGGCGCGCCGGCGCTGCGCACCGAGTTCCCGGCGCACGGCCTCGGCCAGGCGGTGCGCGCCTGCTGCACGATCGTCGCCGGCCAGGCCGGGCG
>NZ_JBFUFP010001529.1:0-954 GCF_056403375.1 Rhizobacter sp. P2_H2 | reverse complement strand
GATCCGGACCACCTCGCGCTTGATGGCCGGGACCGCGCTGGCCGCGGCGGCGGGCACGGCGGCGGCCATCAGCAGCACGTCG
This sequence comes from Rhizobacter sp. P2_H2, assembly GCF_056403375.1. Classification (NCBI taxonomy): domain Bacteria; kingdom Pseudomonadati; phylum Pseudomonadota; class Betaproteobacteria; order Burkholderiales; family Sphaerotilaceae; genus Rhizobacter; species Rhizobacter sp. P2_H2. The sequence continues at coordinate 872 of NZ_JBFUFP010001529.1, read as the reverse complement.
GCAGCGAAGGCGTTGCGGTCGGCGCGTTCGGTGACCGGCAGGCCGATCGCCACGGCCGCGAAGGCCACCGCCACCGGCACGGCCACGCCGACGCCGGGGAGCAGCTTGCGCGAGGCCGGCGATGAGAGCAGGTGTGACGGGCTCATGGTGTTCTCCCTGGCGATGGTCCCATTCTGAAGACGACCCGAAGACCTTGGTGTAGGTGCGCTCAAGCACCCGCTGTAGGAATTCCGCCCGCGCTGCCGGTCGCGGTCGGCGCGGGTGGTGACGGYAGGTGGTGCATCGAGCCGAAGCTGCGGGCGTAGGCCCAGGTCAGTTCGGCGCCCAGCAGGAAGATCTGCGCCGAGTAGTACACCCACACGAAGATCACGATCAGCGAGCCGGCGGCCCCGAAACCCGAGGCCACGCCGCTGGTGCCGATGTAGGCGCCGATCAGGTAGCGGCCGACGGTGAACAGCACCGCGGTCAGCAGCGCACCCAGCCACACGTCGTGCCAGCGCACGGCGACACGCGGCATCAGCTTGTAGATCATCGCGAACACGCCGGTCGTCATCAGCAGCCCGACCCCGAGGTTCACCGCCTGCGCGAGCGTGGCCCAGTTGCCGAACACGCCGCCCCACCACTTGCCGAGCGCCGAGATCGCGGCGCTGAGCACCAGCGAGACCATCAGCAGGAAGGCGATGCCGAGGATCATGCCGAACGACAGCAGCCGCGTGCGCAGCAGGTTCCACCAGCCGCTCGCGCGAACGCGGGCCGGCGCGCGCCAGATGCGGTCGAGCGCGTCCTGCAACTCGCCGAACACCGAGGTGGCGCCCACCAGCAGCACGGCGATGCCGAGCAGCGCCGAGGCCGTGCCCTCGGCCGGCCTGTGC
>NZ_JBFUFP010001528.1:0-956 GCF_056403375.1 Rhizobacter sp. P2_H2 | reverse complement strand
GTCCTCGGGCTTCTGCGCGTCGTCGCGCGTCACCAGCTTGATCGGCCGGCCGCGCACGCCGCCCTTCAGGTTCACCGCGTCGAAGTAGAGCTTCGCGCCGGCGTTCATCGCCTTGCCGGTCACGGCCTGCGGGCCGGTGAACGGCGCAACCTGGCCGATCACGATCGGCTCGGCGGCCAGCGCCGCGAACGGGGCAGCCAGCGTGGCGGCCAGCAGGCCGGTAACGGCCAGCGCATGCAGACGGAAGCGCTGCACAGCGGAAGTCGGTTTGGTAGACATCAGATGTTCCGGTATGGCGCGAACGGCGCCGTATGGACAGCATCTTAGAAAGACAGACAGGGATATCCCTACTCATTTCGCGATTCAATTGCAAGCCGATGTGAACTGGTGCGCGAAGTTTTTTCTTGCCTTTTTGGCGGCGCGCGATATTCGCCCGAACCTGTCAAACAGCCGTCAGGAAACGGGCTCGAATCGGCGCGCCGCAGCATATTCACATCGTCTCGGCGAACAACTCGCGACCGATCAGCATGCGCCGGATCTCCGAGGTGCCCGCGCCGATTTCGTAGAGCTTCGCGTCACGCCAGAGACGACCGAGCGGGTACTCGTTGATGTAGCCGTTGCCGCCGAAGACCTGGATGCCTTCGCCGGCCATCCAGGTGGCCTTCTCGGCGCACCACAGGATCACGCTCGCGCAATCCTTGCGCACCTGGCGCACATGCTCGACGCCGAGCGAATCGAGGTTCTTGCCGACCGTGTAGCAGAAGGCGCGTGCCGCCTGCAGCACGGTGTACATGTCGGCGACCTTGCCCTGGATCAGCTGGAACTCGCCGATGCTCTGGCCGAACTGCTTGCGGTCGTGGATGTACGGCACCACGTTGTCCATCACCGCCTGCATGATGCCGATCGGCCCGGCCGCGAGCACCGCGCGCTCGTAGTCGAGCCCGCTCATCAGCACC
>NZ_JBFUFP010001527.1:0-958 GCF_056403375.1 Rhizobacter sp. P2_H2 | reverse complement strand
CTCCAGCCGTTTTCGTCGCCCCACCGGCATTGCCGGCGCTCGTTGGCATTCCACAGCGAGTAGTTGCCGCTCGCGACCCGCATCAACGGCGGATTCGTCGTCGTGTGGGAATAGGCGCCGTTGACGTCGATCGTCGTGTTGCACATCGTGATCTGCGTCTGGCCCGTGTACGGAGTCAGCCGGTTGATGTCGGTGCCGTTGTAGTACTTGGCGAACGAGTGGGCGTCCATCGGCAGCGATGCACGCTCGAGCACCGTCAGCGAGCCGGTGTCGCTGGAGCGGAAGCCGCCGTACAGGACCTTGCGGACCATGTCCATGCGCGTCATCGTCGCCCAGTTCAGGAAGTTGCCGCTCCAGCCGGTGCCGCTGGCGCAGTACTTGTCGGTGGTGTCGGCAGTCCAGACGAAGCGCCCGCTCGTGCCGCTGTAGGCATAGCACTTGCCGGTATCGAAATAGCCCGAATAACGGATCGCGTGGATGTAGCCGCCATCGGGCTGCCCGTCGTTGTCGTAGTCGGTGAACTCGTTGTAGGCCCGGTAGAACAGCTGATGGTCCTTCGACATGTTCAGCATGATCGCGGGCTTGGCCGGCGTGGTCACCGCATTCGCCGGGATCGGGGTGATCGGCGTGTAGACCGTGGCCGTCGAGGCGGCGAAGGCCTGCGGCAGCGGCATCATGGCCCAGACCAGCGCGATGCAGAAGGTTCGTCGAATGATGTGACGCATGGAAAACCTCGAATGAATTCAGGAGCCGACGTGGCCGGCGATCACTTGATCGTGAAGGGCTGGAAGTACGACTGCAGGACCACCTGCGTGCGATCGGAGACGCCGAACCCGCGCGCAGTGATGCGGTAGTAGATGATTCGGCCGCCGCTGCGGGAGAACTGCTCGATCAGGTACTCCGGCTGGATGGCCACGCCGGGAACCGCCGGCGCGCCGGTGTACAGGCCGATCGGCAC
>NZ_JBFUFP010001526.1:0-958 GCF_056403375.1 Rhizobacter sp. P2_H2 | reverse complement strand
GCGCTGGTGGTGCTGGCACCGGCCATGGCCGATGCGCAGGCGCAGCGCCTGATCGAGGCCGGCGTGCAGGACATCGTGTTCCATGCCGACCTCGGCTCGCTCGCGCAGCGGCTGCGGCTGGCCGCCGGGCGCAAGGCGATCGAGCGCGAGGCGCGCAAGGCCTACGCCACCGACCTGATGACGGGCCTGCCGAACCGCACGCAGCTGATCGAGCACCTGAGCCAGGTGCTGGCGCTGCGCGAGCGCGAGCCGGCACCGGTCAGCCTGCTGGTGTTCCGCATGGACGGTTTCCAGGGCATCGAGGGCGCGCACGGGCCGGAGTCGGCCAACGTCGTGCGCCGCAAGGTCGCGGTGCGGCTGCGCGGCGGCGTGCGCTCGAGCGACGTGGTGGCCTCGCTCGGGGCCGACGTGTTCGCGGTGCTGCTGCCGTCGACCGAATCGCCGGCCGACGCGCAGCGCGTCGTCGACAAGCTGGTGCGCATGCTGCGCGATCCGTTCAACGTGGCCGGCATCACGGTGGGCGTGACGGCGCACGTCGGCGTCGCGCAGTACCCGCAGGACGGGCAGCAGCCCGACGACCTGCTGCGGCATGCATCCGCCGCGGCGCTGGCGACCGCCTACGGGCCGCGGGGGGCGGCGAACGACTGAGCTATTTCTGGATGTCCCCCAGGCACAAATACTTCACCTCGACGTAGTCGTCGATCCCGTGGTGCGACCCCTCGCGCCCGAGGCCCGACTGCTTGACCCCGCCGAACGGCACCTCGGCCGTCGAGATCAGCCCGGTGTTGATGCCCACCATGCCGTACTCCAGCGCCTCGCCGACGCGGAAGATGCGGCCGATGTCGCGGCTGTAGAAGTAGCTTGCCAGCCCGAACTCGGTGGCGTTGGCCATCGCGATCGCGTCGGCCTCGGTGGTGAAGCGGAACACCGGCGCCACCGGGCCGAAGGTCTCCTCGCG
>NZ_JBFUFP010001525.1:0-959 GCF_056403375.1 Rhizobacter sp. P2_H2 | reverse complement strand
GCAGCACATCGTTGACCAGGAAGCGCGATATCCGGCCGTTGCCGTCGGACATGGGGTGGATGTACACGAAGCCGAACGACAGCACGGCGGCACGCAGCAGCGCGGCTGCGCCTGTCGTGCGCGCCGCAAAGCCGCGCAAGCCCGACAGCAATGCCGCCGTCTCGTCCCAGTGCGGCGCGATGTAGTGAATCACCTCGGTGAAGCCATCCACCTCGCCGACGAACACCGGCGAACGGCGCACGCCGTAGCGCGTCGCACGGGGTCCGAGGATCTGGGACTGCAGTTCGCCCAGTGCGCCTTCCGAAAGCGGGTCCTCGCCCTGCCCACAGCGCTCCTCCATCGCGGAGGCGAAACGCCGCACGCGATCGACGTGCTGCTCTTCATGCTCGATCGCGAAGCTGGCCCGGCTTTCCTTGATCGTCAGCCAGACCGCGCTGCGCAGAAGCAGATCGGCACCGAACTCGACCTCCAGGTCCGCCAGGTGTTCTGCGCAGTCGTACCGCTCGGCCTGCTGCACGCGTGGCGTGCGCAGCACCAGCGGGCAGTAGTCGCGCGTGCCGGGCAGGTTGTCGCGCACACGCCAACGCGGGTTGTTGGTGGGGTGGCTGGCGGTGAGGTAGGCCTCGTCGTCCAGCGCCGCGACGTAGTTGCCGGCGACCACGCCCGGAAACGCCAGGTGCTCTCCAGTCAGGTACTCATAGAAGAATCCGGCACGGCGCGCGTACTGGCCCGTCGGCTCACTCGCCACCCAAGCCGCCAGATCCGCCACCGGCAGCACGCGGAACAAGCGCGCCAGGAACTCCAGGTGGACACCCTCGCGTTTCAGGGCAAAGRTCAGGTGGCCCGCCAAGGTGTCCGCAGGCCGCGCAGCAGGTAGGTATTGCTGATGCACATGCCCATCCTCGCGCACCGTGGCGCGAGACTTGGCAATGCTGCTATCCGTCCGGAATGCCTGGACC
>NZ_JBFUFP010001524.1:0-959 GCF_056403375.1 Rhizobacter sp. P2_H2 | reverse complement strand
GTCCGAAGGCGCGCGCAGCGGGCGCTCGTTGTCGCCGGCGCAATCGCGCGAGGCGATCGAGGCGGCGGCGCGCGAGGCGGTGCAGGGCGTGGCCGCTGCGCCGCGTGCGCGGTGGCGACTGCCCGCCGCGCCGACGCTGCGTGTGCAATGCCAGACGCCGGCGCTGGCCGATGCGTTCGCGCTGTGGCCAGCCGTGCAGCGCGAGGATGCAGAGACGATCTCGGTCGTGTGCGGCACGGTGCATGAGGCCATCCGCAGCCTCAATGCGCTGTCGGTGATGGCGAACGCCTTGCGCTGAACCTGCCCGGCGCATGCCGGGTTGACAGGCGCCGGAACGCTCTTTATATTGCCATAAGGTTATATAAAGAGAAGGCTATGTGATGGACTCCGCGACGGTTTCCGATCCCCTCGACCTGACCTTTGCCGCGCTGGCCGATCCGACCCGCCGGGCGATGCTGGCGCGGTTGGCAAGCGGCGAGGCGACGGTCAACCAACTGGCCGAGCCGTTCGCGCTGTCGCAGCCGGCGATCTCGAAGCACCTGAAGGTGCTGGAGCGTGCCGGGCTGATCTCGCGCAGCCGTGCCGCGCAGACGCGGCCGTGCCGGCTCGAGGCGGCGCGGCTGCAGGACGTGGCGCAATGGGTCGCCCCGTACCGCGCGCTGTGGGAAGACAGCTTCGACCGACTCGATGCCTTCCTGCAATCCACCTCCAAACCGATACCGAAAGGAAAACGCCATGTCCGCAAACCCTGATCCGACGAGTTTCGTCATCACCCGCGAGTTCCGCCAGCCGCGCGCGGTGGTCTGGAAGGCCTGGAGCGAGCAGGCGCAACTGCAGAAGTGGTGGGGCCCGAAGGGCTGCACGATCGAGGTGCGCCGCTTCGAATTCCAGCCCGGCGGCTTCTTCCACTACGCGATGCATTTCGACGGCGCACCGACGATGTGGGGGCGATTCAACTA
>NZ_JBFUFP010001523.1:0-961 GCF_056403375.1 Rhizobacter sp. P2_H2 | reverse complement strand
CGGCCGCACCTACGACTACGTGGTTGCGCTGCGCGCGGTGCAGACCAGCGATTTCATGACCGCCGACTGGGCCGAGCTGCCGTACAGCCTGCTGAAGAAGGTATCGGGGCGGATCATCAACGAGGTGCGCGGGATCAACCGCGTGACGTACGACGTGTCGAGCAAGCCGCCGGCGACGATCGAGTGGGAGTGATTCGGGGCGGGTCGGTGCGGTCTTGAACTGTTCGAAATCCGTTGGATTTCCTGAGCAGTTGGTACTCTGCGCCGCTTGAAAAGTTGCCGTCAGAAGGGCTGGCCGGACTGCATGCGATGTGGGCCTCGGCCGCGCTCGGCCTGGTCGTCGCGGGCGCGCTGATGCTCGTGCCAAGCTCGCAGCAGCGCCACGAGATTTCCGTCAAACCTCATCCTGTCAACCGATGAAAATCCGAAACGCTGATTTCGATGACGCGGCAGCGGTCGCCGCGATCTATGGTCCGATCGTCGAGCACACGACGATCTCGTTCGAACTGGAGGTGCCCAGCGTCGACGAGATGCGCAGTCGCATCGCGAAGACACTGCCGGCACTTCCCTGGCTCGTCGCAGAGGACGAAGAAGGGCGTGTCTGCGGTTACGTGTACGCCGGCAAGCATCGGGAGCGCGCAGCGTATCAATGGGCCGTCGACACCTCTGCCTACGTGCGCGAGGACATGCGCGGCCAAGGCATTGGTCGACGGCTGTACGAGGCGTTGCTGAGGCGCCTGGCTGAACTGGGCTACTACCAGGCGTTCGCCGGCATTGCGTTGCCGAACGCGGGCAGCGTGGGTCTGCACGAGGCTGTCGGGTTCAAGCCGCTCGGCGTCTATCGCAACGTTGGATTCAAGAAGGGCGCCTGGCACGATGTCGGTTGGTGGCAGAGAGAGCTGCGACCCTTGGATGCGCCTCCTTCCGAGCCGAGCAGGCATCCTTCCGAGCCGAGCAGGCA
>NZ_JBFUFP010001522.1:0-963 GCF_056403375.1 Rhizobacter sp. P2_H2 | reverse complement strand
GCCTTGCACACGACCGGCGTGCTGGGCCGGTTGTTCGCCGAGAGCATCGAGAACGCGGCGCCCGGCCCGGCGCTCGCGTTGCGCGTGCGCGGCGCCGGCCGCCTGCGCGTGTTCCTGTGGGCGACGCTGCCGCAGGTGCTGCCGCAACTGCTGTCGTACAGCCTCTACCGGTGGGAGAACAACATCCGCGCGGCAGCGGTGCTGGGCGTGGTGGGGGCGGGCGGCCTGGGCCAGATGCTGTACTACCACCTGGGCCTGTTCCAGATGCACGAGACCTGCACGGTGCTGCTCGCGATGATCGCGCTGGTCGCGATCGTCGATGCAGTGTCGTTCGCCGCGCGGCGCGTCCTGGGCCGATGACCCTAGGTTCCGATGGCCCGGAGCACCTCGTAGCAAGCCCCCATCGTGTCGGCATCCGTCTCCCCGGCCGGGCTCCCCGCGTCGCCGAGCGGGCGGTTGTCCTGCGACAGGACCCGGTGCCAGCCCCCGTGCGGATGGTCGACGAAATGCGCCCAGCTGTGCTCCCAGAGGCGGTCGTACCAATCCCAGTAGCCGCCCTCGCCGGTGCGCACCGCCAGCCCGGCGGCGGCGGCCAGCGCCTCGGCCTGTACCGAGGCGTGCTTGTCGTGGTCGACGACCGCGCGGTCCGCTGCGAAGCCGCGGAACAAGCCGCCGTGCTTCGCATCCCAGTTGTGCTGCGTCGCGGCCGCGAACAACTCGCGCGCCCGCGGCAGGAGCCAGTCGCTCGCCCGGTGCCGGTCCAGCATCAGCAACAGCCTGGCCCACGCCGCATGGTGTCCCGTCTGGAAGCCCGGCGGCCGGGAGCGATTGCCGGCGTCGTCGCCGTGATCGCCCCGGTCGATCGACCAGTCGAGCCGGTAGTGCTCCCAGACCAGCCCGTGCGACAGCGCCGCCAGCCGCTGCGTGACCGAGCGCGCGAGCGTCTCGGCGCGGTCGAGGAAG
>NZ_JBFUFP010001521.1:0-964 GCF_056403375.1 Rhizobacter sp. P2_H2 | reverse complement strand
GCTCGACACAGCGGCGCACCTCGTCGATGTCCGAGAAATCGAGGCCCGGGTCGATGCCCTGCGTGTACAGGTTCAGCGCGATGTTGACGAGGTCGACATTGCCGGTGCGTTCGCCGTTGCCGAACAGGCAGCCTTCGATGCGGTCGGCGCCGGCCATCAGGGCGAGCTCGCCGGTCGCGGTGCCGGTGCCGCGGTCGTTGTGCGGATGCACCGACAGCACGATCGCATCGCGCCGCTCGAGGTGGCGGTGCATCCACTCGATCATGTCGGCGAACACGTTCGGCGTGCAGCGCTCGATGGTGGTCGGCAGGTTGACGATGCACGGGCGCTGCGGCGTGGGCTGCCACACGGCGGTCACCGCGTCGACGACGCGCTTGGCGAACGGCAGCTCGGTGTCGGAGAAGGTCTCGGGCGAGTACTCGAAGTGCCAGTCGGTGCCGGGCTGCGCCGCGGCGCACTCGTTGAAGATGCGCGCATGGCTGGACGCCAGCTCGACGACGCCGTCTTCGTCGAGGCCGAGCACCACGCGGCGCATGCCCGGGGCCGTCGCGTTGTAGAGGTGCACGATGGCGCGGCGCGCGCCCTGCAGCGATTCGAAGGTGCGGCGGATCAGCGGCTCGCGGGCCGGCGTCAGCACCTGGATCGTCACGTCGTCCGGGATGCAGTCCTGCTCGATCAGCAACCTCACGAAATCGAAATCCGTCTGCGAGGCCGACGGAAACCCGACCTCGATCTCCTTGAAGCCGATGCGCAGCAGCATCTCGAACATGCGCAGCTTGCGCTGCGCGTCCATCGGCTCGATCAGCGCCTGGTTGCCGTCGCGCAGGTCGGTGCTGAGCCAGATCGGTGCGTGCGTCAGCACGGCATCCGGCCAGCGGCGGTCGGGCAAGGCGACGGGTTTGAATGCGCGGTACTTGGTGTGCGGCTGCTTCAGCATGGCGATCCCTCGAGAGTCGTGTGGGGC
>NZ_JBFUFP010001520.1:0-966 GCF_056403375.1 Rhizobacter sp. P2_H2 | reverse complement strand
GGGCCAAGGGCCCCGACAGTTGTCATTCGTTGACAAATGAGGCGTTCACCAAATGGCCGCGGGCGGCGATATTTGTCATCAGTCGGTGACTAAAACGTTCCGACGAGTGATCCTTTGGAACAGAAAGCAGCACCCATGACATCCGCGACACCCGCCGCCGACGGCCTGTCAACGCCCGTCCGCCCCGCCGAGCACGGCGTGTCGATGGACAGTGGTCCGCCCGGCGACCGGCTGTTCGAGTTCTTCCGCTACCACGGCATCTGGGCGCCCGGCGTCCGCCTGTTCCGCCACCTRTCGTTCAACATCAAGGCCTTGATGATCTCGGCGGTGTTCATGGTGCCGATCACGATGCTCGGCACCGTCTGCCTGCGCGACATGGCGGCCGCGGCGGCCGCCATCGAGCGCGAGCTGCAGGGCGTGCGCTACCTGCGCGACGCGCTGCCGCTGGTGCGCTTCACGCAAGGCCAGCGCCAGCGCGCGATGCAGGCCGCCGGGCTCGACGCGGCGAGCAGCTGGCCGAAGGACCAGGCGGACTACCGGCAACTGTTCGCCCGGCTGCAGGCCACGCACCGGTCGCTCGAGCCGGTCTTCGACGCCGCCGCACCGTTCCAGGCCCTCGCCGCGGAGTTGCCGGCCGTGCCGTCGCGCGGCGCGGACCCGACCGAACTGTACGAGCGCTACACGCAGATCGTCGCCGACCAGCAGGCGCTGCTGCGCGTCGTGATGGAGCAGTCCAGCCTGTCCCAGGACCCGGACCTGACGACCGGCCGCCTCGTGGCCGGTGCGGTCGCTGCCATTCCCGAGCTGGCCGACCGGATCGGCCAGGCGATGTCGCTGGGCGAGCAGGCGCTCTCGGCCGGCGAGATCTCGGCGCCGCAGCAGCGCCTGCTGTCCGATGCGCTGCCGGTGATGGAGTACCTGGAGGCGCAGGCCGGCGACCACCTCGACAAGGCCTTCAAGCTGAGC
>NZ_JBFUFP010001519.1:0-967 GCF_056403375.1 Rhizobacter sp. P2_H2 | reverse complement strand
CGACAAGGCGATGGCCTCGGTCACGCAGAGCGAACAGGCGCAGCTGGCGCGGCGCTGGCTGCCCGACGATGGCGACGGCATGCCGCACAGCGTGATGCTGACCGACGCCGAGCGCCGCTGGGTCGATGCGCATGGCCGCATCCGGGTCGGCTACGACGCCGCCTTCGCGCCGATCACGCTGCGCAACGACCTGACGCAGCTGCGCGGGCTGGGTGCCGACTTCATCCGGCTGTCCGCCGGCAAGGTGGGCGTGACGATCGAGAGCGAGATCGGCGGCAGCTTCGCCGAGATGTACCAGCGCGGCATGAAGGGCGACATCGACGTGCTGGTCGGTGCCGCGCGAACCATGCAGCGCCGGCAGGATTTCGATTTCGTCGGCCCGTTCCTGCGCGTGCCCACCGGCATCGTCACGCGCAGCCCCGACGGGCCGCTGGTGACTCGCCTGGGCGAGGTCGGCCACATGCGCATGGCCTTGCTGCAGGACCACTTCCTGATCCCGCAGCTGAGCAGCCGCTACCCGGCCATCCAGCTGATCACGTTCCCGACGCAGGAGGGCGCGCTGCAGGCGGTCGCCGACGGCCGGGCGGATCTCGCGATCGGCAACCTGAAGGTGGTCAACCAGCTGATCAACGACGGCCTGACCGGCCGCGTGCGCGTGACCGGCACGCTGAGCGATGCCGACAGCGAGCTGTACTTCGCGGTGCGGCGCGAGCTGCCGGAGCTCTCGCACCTGTTGCGCAAGGGGCTGGATGCGGTGAGCGCGGCCGAGGTGTCGGACATCGAACGCCGCTGGCTGCTGGGCAGCGGCACGCTGAGCATGAGCCGCGAGCAGGCGGTGCGGCTGGGGGCGGTGCTGCTGGCGACACTGCTGGCATCGAACGCCGCTGGCTGCTGGGCAGCGGCACGCTGAGCATGAGCCGCGAGCAGGCGGTGCGGCTGGGGGCGGTGCTGCTGGCGACACTGCTGG
>NZ_JBFUFP010001518.1:0-968 GCF_056403375.1 Rhizobacter sp. P2_H2 | reverse complement strand
GCGCAGGTGCTGCACCCGGCGCTGCCGGCGTCGCCGGGGCACGCGGCCTGGCGGGCGCTGTGCACGCGCGCCGCCGKGCTGTTCTCGGTGGTGTTCGACGAGCGGTTCTCGATCGCGCAGGTCGAGGCCGTCGTCGACGCGCTGCGGCTGCACAGGATCGGCTACTCGTGGGCCGGGCCGGTCAGCCTGGTGGTGCCGTACGAGCTGAAGGCGATCCGCCGGCAACCGGCATGGAACGGTGCGCTGCTGCGCTTCTCGGTGGGGCTGGAGGCGGTCGACGACCTGATCGCCGATTGCGAGCAGGCGCTCGGGGCCTTGAAGGGCTGAAGGTCCGACCGGACTTCAGTCCTTGGTGGGCGCGGACACCTTGTGCCGCATCAGGCGGCCTTTCTCGCGGTCCCAGTCCTTCTTCTTCTCGGTGTTGCGCTTGTCGTGCTCGGCCTTGCCCTTGGCCAGCGCGATCTCGGCCTTCACGAGGCCGCCCTTGTAGTGCAGGTTCAGCGGCACCAGCGTGAAGCCGCGCTGCTCGACCTTGCCGACCAGGCGCTTGATCTCTTCCTTGCGCATCAGCAGCTTCTTGGTGCGGTCGGCCTCGGGGTTGACGTGGGTCGACGCGCTGCGCAGCGCATTGATGCGGCAGCCGATCAGGTAGAGCTCGCCATCGCGGATCAGCACGTAGCCGTCGGTCAGCTGCACCTGGCCGGCGCGGATCGCCTTGATCTCCCAGCCGTGCAGCACCATGCCGGCCTCGTAGCGTTCCTCGAGGTGGTAGTCGTAATGGGCTCGGCGGTTTTCGGCAATCGACATGGGGTCCAGATGAGGCGCGTGGCGCTCAATACAATCCGGCGATTGTATGAAGCATGTCAAGAAGTCCGTCCTCCTTTGGTATTCGCCGCACGAGATGTACTCGCTCGTGACCGACATCCCGAGCTATCCGCAGTTCCTGCCGTGGTGCGAACGCGCCGAGG
>NZ_JBFUFP010001517.1:0-972 GCF_056403375.1 Rhizobacter sp. P2_H2 | reverse complement strand
GCGCCCCACCGACCCGAGCGATTCGCGGCTGCGCATCGTCGCACCGGCCGTGTCGCAGGCCTACCCGATGGTGGTCAGCATCATCGCCACCGAGACCGTCGTGCTGGCGCACTGGCGCCGCACCAACTGGCTGGTCGTGTCGGTCGCGCTCGCGATGAACGCCCTGCTGCTGTGGCTCACGCTGTCGGTCTATCGCCTGCTGGAGCGGCGCGACCAGATGCTGAGCGAGCTCGAGCGCGCCCGCTCCACCGCTGAAAGCGCGAGCCGCGCGAAATCCGCCTTCCTGGCCAACATGAGCCACGAGATCCGCACGCCGATGAACGGCGTGCTCGGCATGACCGAGCTGCTGCTGCAGACCGAGCTGACCGCCCGCCAGCGCGACCTCGCGACCGCCGCCTACGGCTCCGGCGAGACGATGCTGCACCTGATCAACGACATCCTCGACGTGTCCAAGATCGAGGCCGGCAAGGTCGAGCTCGAGGCAATCGATTTCGACCTGTCCGCGCTGGTGCACGACGAGCTCGGGCTGCATGCTGCGGCGACCCGCCGCAAGGGCGTGGCGCTGTCCGTCGAGATCGGCCATGGCGTGCCGCAGCTGGTGCGCGGCGACCCGATGCGGCTGCGCCAGGTGCTCGCCAACCTGCTGAGCAATGCGGTCAAGTTCACCGAACAGGGCGAGATCGAGCTGAAACTCGGCGCACTCGATGCCGGCGGGGCGCCCGGGCCGCGCATCGAGTTCTGCGTGAGCGACACCGGCATCGGCATGGACGATGCGGCGCGCGCCCTGCTCTTCCAGCCCTTCACGCAGGCCGACGGCTCGATGACCCGCCGCTACGGCGGCACCGGGTTGGGGCTGGCGATCACGCGGCAACTCGTCACGCTGATGGGCGGGACGATCGCGGTCGACAGCGTCAAGGGGCACGGCTCCACCTTCTTCGTGCGCATCCCGTTCGCCGCGGCGCAGGGCGTGCC
>NZ_JBFUFP010001516.1:0-977 GCF_056403375.1 Rhizobacter sp. P2_H2 | reverse complement strand
CATCTGCACATTCACCTTCACCTGCTCGGGCTTGAGGCCCAGCACGCGCGCGGCCGCGGCGCCGTCCATGCCGGGCGACTGCGAGCCCGTCCAGATTTCCGCGCGCCCGTCGTTGATCGCGACGGTGCAGTTGAGCGGTTCCATGGCCGCATGGGCCAGGTAGGGGAAGACGAACTCGGCTTCCAGTTTCCGTGGTGCGTTGGCCAGTGGCGCCATGTCGGATTCGAAATGGCGCGGCCCGGGGCGGCCGGCCAACTCTCGGTACTGGGCGAGCTGCTTGTCGCTGTCGACTTTCTCGACCTTTGCCGTGTCCCATTGCAGCTTCAGCGCGTCGCGCCCTTGCTTGGCCGGCCAGTAGCCGTCGGCAATCACCGCGATGCCTTCGGCCCCACGGTCCAGCGGCACGCGCAGCACGGCTTTCACGCCCTTGACGGCGCGTGCCGCACCGTCGTCCACGGAGGCAAGCTTTGCACCGAACACGGGTGGACGAGCCACCACGGCGGTCAGCTGCCCGGGCAGGCGAACGTCGATGCCGAAGTTCTGCCGTCCGCTGCTCTTGGCCCGGGCGTCCAGGCGGCCGGTGGGCCGCCCGATGATGCGGAAGTCCTTTGGATCTTTCAGCGTGACCTTCTCGGGCACGGGCAAGGCCWTCGCGGCTTCGGCCAGCTCGCCGTAACCCAGCTTGCGGCGGCCCGGGCCCAGCACTGTACCGGCCTGGGTGCGCAACGTGGATGCGTCCACGTTCCAGCGCGCCGCCGCCGCGGCCAGCAGCATGGCCCGAGCGCGCGCCCCCAGCTCGCGGTACTGCGTGTAGCTGTTCTTGACCGAGTTGGAACCGCCGGTCAGGTGCATGCCGAACGCCGGGTCGACATAGGCGGCGTCGCTCGAGCCATGCCGGCTGCGCACCAGCTTCCAGTCCGCATCGAGTTCCTCGGCCAGGATCATCGGCAATGCGGTCTGCACACCCTGACCCATCT
>NZ_JBFUFP010001515.1:0-978 GCF_056403375.1 Rhizobacter sp. P2_H2 | reverse complement strand
CGGTTGCACCGCGGCGAGCAGGCGTGCCAGTGCGTCGTCGAGCGACAGCAGCGCTGCCTTGGCGCGATCAGGGGATGGCGGGGAACTGGTAGTCATAGCGCGAAGCATCGGCGAGCAGGAACGCGGCTGCTGCGGCAGGGTCATTCAGGTCGAGCACCGGGCGCGAGGTCGGCTCGGGCAGGCGGTCGGCGCTGTCGGTCGCGATCGCGACGATGAACGGATCGGTCGGGTAGTTGGCCTGCTTGCCGGTGGCGGCGCGCCAGACCTCGATCTTCGGCAGGTCGGCATGCTTGAAGCCCTCGACCAGCACCCAGTCGCACTCGACCAACTCGGCGATCAGCTGGTGCACCGTCGGCTCGGCCAGCTGCTCGTACTCGCGGATCTTGGCGAGGCGCCGGTCGGAGGCGATCACGATCTCGAACGCGCCGGCCTGGCGGTGGCGGTATGAATCCTTGCCCGGCTGGTCGATGTCGAAATCGTGGTGCGCATGCTTGACCACCGACACGCGCTGGCCCGCCGCGCGCAGCAGCGGGATCAGCTGCTCGACCAGCGTGGTCTTGCCGGAGCCCGAGTAGCCGCTGAAGCCGATGACTTTCATGGCGCGCTCAGACGTGGGCCGTGACGCGTTGGGCAATGTAGCGCTTGACCGCCTCGGCATCGACCGGCATCACCTCGAAGCGCTTCGGCAGGTCCTCGATGCCGTTCAGCTGGTGCGGCCGGGCCGGCTGGCGGTTCAGCGCCTCGATGATGGTGTCGGCAAACTTGGCCGGCAGCGCGGTCTCGAGCACGATCATCGGCACCGCCGGGTCGAGGTGCTCCAGCGCGACCTTCAATCCGTCGGCCGTGTGCGTGTCGATCATCGTGCCGAAGCGTTCGTACGCGAGGCGGATCGTCGCGAGCCGATCGGCATGCGTGCTGTGGCCCGAGACGAAGCCGTCGGCGGCGATGCGCGCGAACTCGTCCGGCGTGATCGAGAAG
>NZ_JBFUFP010001514.1:0-984 GCF_056403375.1 Rhizobacter sp. P2_H2 | reverse complement strand
TCTTGGCGGCGATCACGATGCGCGCGCCGTCGGCCGCGGCACGCTTCGCGATCGCGAGGCCGATGCCGCGCGACGCGCCGGTGATGAACAAGGTCTTGCCCTTCAGGGTCTGGCGCTCGGTGCTCATGGCAGGGGGTGTCTCCGTGTGGGGGTGGTGGCAGGCAGGCGCGGCGCGAGCTCGGTCGCGATCATGCCGGCCAGTTGCTCGGCCCACAGCGCATACACCGCCGGGCCGGGATGGAAGCCGTCTTCGGCCATCAGGATGCTGTCGGACACCCGCTCGTTCTCGAACGGCACCGGCAGCCACCAGCGGTCCGGCCAGCGCTTGATCCACGCGGCCAGCGCCCGGTTGAAACGCCGCGCGTCGCGCCCGAGCACCCAGCGCAGCGGGTTCGGCAGCAGCGGGAACGAGTGGATCGGCGGCACGCCGCTGTGCACGATGTGGCGCACGCCGGCGCGCTGGACGGCCACGCGGTCGAGCTCGTCGAGCTGGGCCAGCCAGCGCCGCACCGGCACCTGCGAGATCACGTCGTTGACGCCGAGCGCGGTGACCATCACGTCGGCCGGGTGCAGCGGGGCGCTCTCCAGTGCGATCAGCGCGTCGCGCGTGGTGTCGCCGGTGTGCGCGACCAGCTGCCACACGACCGCGCCGCCGAGCCGCTGCGACAAGGCCTCGCTGAGCCGGCCGGCCAGCGCCTGGGCCTGCGTAGGCGCACCGACGCCGGCCGCCGACGAATCGCCGACGATCAGCACGCGCAGGCGCACGCGGCCGGTGCCGGCCACGCCTTCGCGCGAACCTTCGGCCTCGGGCAGGCGCAGCGCGAGGCGGCGCACGCGGAAGCCCTGCCACATCAGCAGCGGCGACAGCAGCACCTTCGCCGCGGAAAGCATCGGTCGGGCCGGGGTCAGCTGAACTGCGAGAAGTCGGGCTTGCGCTTCTGGAAGAACGCGCTGAAGGCCTCGCGCGCCTCGGGGCTGGTGAGG
>NZ_JBFUFP010001513.1:0-985 GCF_056403375.1 Rhizobacter sp. P2_H2 | reverse complement strand
AGCTGGCCCTGCGCCGCATGCCCGGCGTGACGCCGGGCACCCGCTCGCTGCACCGTCACCTGCTGCTGTGGCTGCTGCTGCCGCAGCTAGTGCTGTGGCTGGCCGCCGCCTACGTGACCTACAACGTCGCCGACCGCTATGCCAACCGCGCGATCGACGCCGCGCTGAAGACCGCAACCCGCGCGCTCGCGCGCCAGGTCAAGCCGATCGGCAACGGCCTGTTCATCGATTTCCCGCGCGCCGCACAGGACATCATCGAGGCCGACCCGGACGACCGCGTCTACTACATGGTCAGYACGCCGCCCGGCGAGTTCATCCTCGGCAACAACAAGCTGCCGCCGCCGCCCGTCACCGACGCGCGCCTCGGCGAGACCTACTTCTACAACGGCAGCATGAAGGAGAAGTCGAACCAGCTGGGCATCCGCGTCGCGGCGATGTACCTGTCGTTCGGCGACGAGACCGCGCCGCAGCGCATGCTGGTGCAGGTGGCGCGCAGCCGCGCGAGCGGCGAGGAGCTCGCGCGCCAGATCCTGGTCGACACCGCGCTGCCGCTGTCGGGGCTGGTGGCGCTGATGTCGGTGATCGTCTGGGGCGGCATCCGCACCGGCCTCGCACCGCTGGCCCGGCTGCGCGCCGAGGTGGAAGACCGCGCGCCGAACGACCTGGCGCCGATCAAGCTGGAGGCCGCGCCCGAGGAAGTGCGTGCGCTGGTGAAGGCGCTGAACAGCCTGCTGGCCCAGGTGCATGAGAACGTGTCGGTGCAGAAGCGCTTCATCAGCGATGCGGCGCACCAGTTGCGCACGCCGCTGGCCGGCTTGAAGAGCCAGACCGAGCTCGCGCTGACCGAGACCGACAACCCGGCGCTGCAGGCGCGGCTGCGCCGCGTGCACGAGAGCGCGACACGCAGCGCGCACCTGATCAACCAGCTGCTGACGCTGGCGCGCGCCGAGCCCGAATCGGCGGCAGCGCAGGGCCGCACGCGCGT
>NZ_JBFUFP010001512.1:0-988 GCF_056403375.1 Rhizobacter sp. P2_H2 | reverse complement strand
GCAGAAAGAAGTGGAATGCCTATTCAGTGCAAGCACAACGGGAAAAGGGGCAGTGCTTCTGGATTTTTCGCGTCAGAGTGTTATTTTGACCGATCGTTGGCTGCAAGCCCGCTCTCGCAATGCCCTCAGCGCGCAAAATAGCGTGCCGGAGAAAATCGACGAGGGTGGTTTACATGCGAAGATGATTACGGCAACCGGCGCGATGGACTGGCGCTTGCTATCTGCACCTGGCTTGGACCGCCCTCTGATCGCGCAGCAGACACTCGGATCGCCATTTTCTGTCACAGTTCGCTTTAAGCACGAAACCCCCTGTAGCCCAACGGATGTAGTCTCTAAGATCACAAGCGGCCATTATCACTGGCTCTATCTTCAGGCAGTTCCGGTTCGAGCTCCCAAGGATATGGCGAGGGATGGACACGCGTCGCTAGCAGCTGCCATCGGCCCCTGGGAAATTCCTTCCAGCGTATTATTTTCACGATGCCAGT
Source organism: Rhizobacter sp. P2_H2 (assembly GCF_056403375.1). Taxonomy (NCBI): domain Bacteria; kingdom Pseudomonadati; phylum Pseudomonadota; class Betaproteobacteria; order Burkholderiales; family Sphaerotilaceae; genus Rhizobacter; species Rhizobacter sp. P2_H2. The sequence continues at coordinate 503 of NZ_JBFUFP010001512.1, read as the reverse complement.
GATTAGCGGGATCAAGGACTTAACTTGGAGCGATTTGGGAACGGTCTCGCCAAAGGAACTGTCAAGCCAAGTCCACTGAATCAAATTCGACCATGGCGCGGCGGCATCCGCAAACCGGTTCGTCCGTGCGTCTAACCGGGTCCTGGCAGCCCGCGTCCGGCCTGTGGCCTCGCCCAGATCCAGAGTTAGGCAACTGTCGCGCGCATCCGCCGTGGCGCTCGATCGACGATCAGACGTCTAAGCAGCTAGTCGAGAGCGTCGAGGACATGACGGCCTGCCGCGAGAATGGCGCGGTTTTTCACTATCGCATTGAATCGCAAGGGAGCCCGAGGATTGCAAATCCGTGTAGGTCGGTTCGACTCCGGCCCGCGCCTCCAGAGTGAAAAACGGCTCCTTCGGGAGCCGTTTGCGTTTTGAGGCCATGGGGACTTCCTTGCCGTGTCGATCGGGCGGCCTGCGAGACGCCAGCTCACGATCTCGTCATGGATGCCCCAAAGTCCATC
>NZ_JBFUFP010001511.1:0-990 GCF_056403375.1 Rhizobacter sp. P2_H2 | reverse complement strand
GGCGCAGGGGCGGGGGCGGGGGCCGGGGCCGGGGCGGGAGCCGGCGCCGATGTCGCCTCGGCCGTGCCTTGTGCCGTCGTCGGCGTGATCGGCGTCGTCGTGGTGGCCGGCGCCGCGGTGTCGGGCGAAACCAGCGAATCGGTCGTCGTGCTTTCAGAGATGCGGTCGACGCGCAGGCCCGGCGTCAGCCCGCCGCCGCCACCGCCCGTCAAGCCGGCCGCGGGGGCAGTCTCGGTGTCGGGCTGGTTCAGTTCGGCGATCACACGGTCGATGTCGGCGACCGGCGGCGTCGCCACGGCCGTCGGCAGCGCCGGGGCGGCGGCCATCGTGATCATCGGCGAGTCGAGGTCGTCGAGCCGCACGATGCCGTCCTGCGTCGTCAGGAGCATGTCGCCCTTGTTCACCACATCGCCGACCTGCAGCGCCCGGACGTGGCCGTCCGGCGTGCGGATCAGGGCTGCACCCCACAGTGCGGAAACCTTGCCGTGTTGGGTTTGGACGATGGTGGGCATGGGATTTCCTCGGACGCAAAACTGGCCAGAACTTACCAGTCAGGATATCCAGAAACCCAGCGCTTATGTACGAACCTACGGGGCCATTTCGTGACCGGAATCACCAAATCCGGCCCTTCGTGAGCCAATAAGGAAGTTTGTGATCAGCGTTCGCGCAGCGCGTTGGACTTGACCTTCAACACCGGCTTCAGCACGTAGGCGAGCACGGTCTTCTGGCCGGTCAGCACGTCGACCTCGGCCGTCATGCCCGGGATGATGGGCATCTTCTCGCTGAAGTTCGAGCGCGTCGTGCGCACCCGCACCAGGTAGAACGCGTTGCCGCGCTCGTCGGTGATGGTGTCGGGGCTGATGTTCTCGACCTGCGCTTCCAGCCCGCCGTAGATCGAGAAGTCGTACGCGGTGAACTTGACCGTCGCCGGCTGGCCAGGGCGGATGAAGGCGATGTCCTTCGGCGCCATGCGCGCCTCCAGCACCAGGT
>NZ_JBFUFP010001510.1:0-990 GCF_056403375.1 Rhizobacter sp. P2_H2 | reverse complement strand
GTCCCTGGGCAGGCCCTTCGGCCCGTAGATGCCGTAGAACGCCATGCGGTTGACGCCCTCGAAGCCGACCTCCTTGAAGGTCGGCACGTTGGGCAGCACGGCCAGGCGCGTCGGTGCCGCGACGACGATCGGGATCAGCCGGCCATCCTTGATGAAGGGCAGGGCGGAGGGCAGGTTGTCGAAGATCATCGGCACCTGGCCGGCGATCGTGTCGTTCAGCGCCGGGCCCGCACCGCGGTAGGGGATGTGCGTGACGAAGGTGTTGGAGAGGCTCTTGAACAGCTCCATCTGCAGGTGGCCGATGCCGCCGGTGCCCGAGCTGCTGAACGAGTACTTGCCGGGGTTCTTCTTCAGCTCGGCCAGGAAGCCGGCGAAGTCCCTGGCCGGGAAGCTGGGGTGCACCGCGATCACGTTCGGCGTGGCCGCCACGTTGATGATCGGCGTGAAGTCGGTGATCGGGTTGTACGGGATCTTCGCGTTGATCGCCGGGTTGGCCGCGGTCGTCGACACGGTGGCCACGCCGAGCGAGTAGCCGTCGGGGGCGGCCTTCGCGATCTCGTTGGCGCCCACCGAGCCGCCGCCGCCGGCCTTGTTCTCGACGATCATCGTCTGGCCCAGCGGGCCGTTGATCTTCTCGGCCACCACGCGGGCAATGATGTCGGTCGTGCCGCCGGGCGCGAAGGGCACGACCAGCCGCACCGGCTTGGTCGGGTACGCCTGGGCCTGGGCGCCGCCGTGGATGGCGAGCAGCGCGCTCGCGAGGGCAGCGGCGGCGATCAGTGTTCTGCGTTGCATGGTGTCTCCTGTTGCGGATGAGTCGAAGCACGAAACGAGGGGCATTGTGAGCGATCCTGCTCCCGTCGCCGGACGGCGGCAGTGTGGAAACTACGAAGCGGGAAAGCACGAGGGAGCGGGGTGTCACTGGCACACTCGGGCCGCATGTCGAATGCCCTGCTGCTGCTGCCCGATTTCCTGCTGATCGTCTGCGGC
>NZ_JBFUFP010001509.1:0-993 GCF_056403375.1 Rhizobacter sp. P2_H2 | reverse complement strand
CGCCAGGGGCCGGCGCTGCGGGCCGCGTTCACCGCGGGGGTGCGCGACGCGCTGGACTTCATCGGCGGACTGGTCGGCGGGCGCAAGGCGCGGCGCCGCGAGCGCGCGATCGTCGCGTATGCCGCGATGATCGGCGCGCAGGTGCTGGCGCGCGCGGTCGACGACGAGGCCTTGTCGACCGAGATCCTGCAGGCGGTCGCGGCGGAACTCGGGGACGAGCCCGCCGCGGCCTGACCAGGATCAGTTCAGACCTTCAACGCAGCGGCGCGAACAGTGCCGCGAGCCGGTCCGGCGTGCCGTCGATGCGTTGCAGCGTCGGGTAGCGCAGCCCGCCGCGCCACTCGATGCGCACGCTGCGGTAGAGATCGCCGGACTTCAGCAGCAGCTCGATCGGCCCGCCGCTCTTCGCGGCGGTCACCGCCTCCTTCAGCAGGTCTTCGGTGTAGGCCCGGCCGTTGACGGCCAGCAGCGTCGCACCGGGCGCCATGCCGGCGTCGAAGGCCGGGCTGCCCCAGTTCACGTTGCGCACCTTCGCGGCTTCGCCGAGGTCGAAGCCGAGCGAGTAGCTGAAGTCGGTGACCTTCCAGGCCCCCATCTTCGCGCTGTAGTGCTCGCTCGGCTTGTCGCTCCAGCCGAGCTTCCAGCCCGACGCGGCGATGCCGGCCATCGGTGCCGGCCGGTCGTGCGTGTCCAGCCGCTGGCGCAGGAAGCCGGCCCAGTCGTACGCCTGCACGCGGTTCAGCTCGCGCACCACGTCGTCGAAGGTGTAGGTCAGCGGCTGCACGCGCTTCGGCTCGGCACCGAAGAAGGCGCGGGCGAAGTCGTCCAGCGAGCGCTTGCCGTTCGAGCGCTCGCGGATCAGCATGTCGGCTTCGAGCCAGATCAGCCGCGACTCGTCGTAGTAGTCGGCGCTGCGCTGCCACGAGCTCCAGTCGCGGCGCCCGCGCGTCGCCCACAGCAGCGGCTCGTTGGTGGTGTCCTGCAGGCTGCGCC
>NZ_JBFUFP010001508.1:0-994 GCF_056403375.1 Rhizobacter sp. P2_H2 | reverse complement strand
ACGCGAGACCGACTGCCGTCGATGGGCCTGCGCGACAGCAGCAGGAACAGCACGAGCCCGGCCAGGGTCAGAGCGAACCCGGCCCACACCGCGGACAGCAGGCCATATCCCTGCGCAATGGCCTGACCGCCAGCCCATGCGCCGATCGCGTTCGCGATATTCAAGGCCGCCAGGTTCACCGCGCCCATCATCGTCGGCGCATCCGGCGCTGCCTGCGTGAGCCGGACCTGAATGGTCGGGATCGCGACCATCATCGTGGCGCCCACGGCAAACATGCCCGTCATCAGCACCCAGGCGGTTTCGCCACCCACGGCCAGGATCGCCAGCGCGACCAGAGCGCTGCCGAAACCGGCCTTCAAGCCTTGCGAGGGATGCCGGTCCGCCAGCCACCCGCCGACCACGTTGCCTGCGGTCATGCCGACACCAAAGAGGGCCAGTGCGATCGGGATCCATGGCGCGCCCAGCCCGGCAACGTCGGTCACGAACGGCCCGATGAAGGTGTACACGGCAAAGATGCTGGCCACGCCCAAGGCAGCCACGGCCGCCATCAYCCAGACGGGCGCGCGGTTCAAAGCCCGCAGTTCCTGCAACACCGGCCCACCGTCCAACGCGCGCGAGCGTGGCACCCACATCCACAGGGCGATGATCGACAGCACACCCAGTGCCGACACGGCGACGTAGACATTGCGCCAGCCCAGCGCCTGGCCCAGCAGCGCGGCCAGCGGCGAGCCGACAATCGTGGCCACGGTCAGGCCCGTCATCACCAGGGCGAACGCCCGCCCACCTTGGCCCGGCCCGACGATGTAAGAGGCAACCACGGCGCCTGCGCCGAAATACGCGCCTTGCGGGATGCCGCTCACGAAGCGTGCGAGCGCAAAACTCCCCAACCCGGTCGCCACCGCCGAAAGCAGGTTGCCGAGAACGAAGATCGCCATCAAGGCCAGCAGCAGACTCTTGCGGTTCAACTTCGCCGCGAGGATCGTCACGGCAGGCC
>NZ_JBFUFP010001507.1:0-994 GCF_056403375.1 Rhizobacter sp. P2_H2 | reverse complement strand
GTCGCCCACTGTTTGACCACAACGAACGMAGTGAGTGGCGGGAGTTTGGGCGACGGGYCATGAAACCAGTCAGCGCAGGGGAGTCTTCGCCCCGCCAGGGGCGAAGACCGSYGCGACGGCGAGCCCCAGACTCCCCGCTMGCGCCTTCCGCGCCGATGCGCGAACGAACGAACGAACGAACGAACGAACGAACGAACGAACGAACTACAGGATCGGAACCCCTGTCTTCGATTGCAGCGCCTCGCGCGACACACCCGGCGCGATCTCGACCAGCTTCAGCCCCTGCGGCGTCACGTCGAGCACCGCGAGGTCGGTGATGATGCGGTTCACCACGCCCACGCCCGTCAGCGGCAGCGTGCAGGCCGGCAGGATCTTCAGGTCCTCGCTGCCGTCCTTCTTGCGCGCGACGTGCTCCATCAGCACCAGCACACGCGGCACGCCGGCCACCAGGTCCATCGCGCCGCCCATGCCCTTGACCATCTTGCCGGGGATCATCCAGTTCGCGAGGTCGCCCTTCGCGCTGACCTGCATCGCGCCCAGGATGCTGAGGTTGATCTTGCCGCCGCGGATCATCGCGAAGCTGTCGTGCGAGCCGAAGATCGACGAGCCGGGGATGGTGGTGACCGTCTGCTTGCCGGCGTTGATCAGGTCGGCATCGACCTGGTCCTCGGTCGGGAACGGGCCGATGCCGAGCATGCCGTTCTCGCTCTGCAGCCAGACCTCGATGTCGCTGCGCACATGGTTGGCCACCAGCGTCGGCAGCCCGATGCCGAGGTTCACGTAGAAGCCGTCCTGCAGCTCGGCGGCGGCCTTGGCGGCCATTTGGTCGTGGGTCCAGGCCATGGTCAGCTCCCTGCCTTCGCGGTTTCAGTGATCGTGCGCTTCTCGATGCGCTTCTCGGGGTGCGCGTTCAGCACCAGCCGGTGCACGTAGATGCCCGGCAGGTGGACCGCATCGGGGTCGAGCGTGCCGGTCTCGACGATCTCTTCCACCT
>NZ_JBFUFP010001506.1:0-996 GCF_056403375.1 Rhizobacter sp. P2_H2 | reverse complement strand
ACTCGAGGGCGTGCTGCAGGTAGCCGCTTTCCATCCCGAGTTCCAGTTCGGCGGGACCGAGCCCGACGACATCACGAACGCCACCAACCGCTCGCCCTGGCCCACGCTGCACCTGCTGCGTGAGGACAGCATCACGAAAGCGGTCGACAGCTTCCCGGACCCCGACAGCATCTACGAGACCAACATGCGGACGATGGAAACGCTGGGCGCTGCCGGGTGGCTAGCGCTGCAGCAGGCATGCAAGCGGGACGCGAAGGGCTCTTGAGCTTCGCGCGCCGCTCGCAGGCGCTTGGCCGTGGCGGCGTTCGGGATCAGCTGGCTGCGAAGCAGTAGAAGAGCCCGGCGCCACCGGTCGCCTTCAGCGCATCCGGGCTGCAGCCGCGCGAGGGGTGCGACGAGTTCCACGATTTGGCAGGCGGCTGCTCGTCGAGACCCGTGCGGTCGTGGTGGCCGACGACCGCAGAACCTTCGCCGCTTTGCGTCCAGTTGCCGCAGGTGAGGTTCTTGTCGCCCGTCGCGACGCGGCCTTCGGGTGTCGAGCCGGTCAGCATGTCGTGCAGGTTGGGCGTGTCGCCGCGGCCGTTGATCACCTCGCCTTTCTCGGTGAGGGCAGTCTGCTTGGTCAAGCCGTTCGCGCCGTGGAGTTCGTCAACGCTGTTGGCCACCACGACACCGCGTGCGTTCTTCCACGGGCCCTTGCCGATGCGGTCGCGCGCATTCACCGGGGAAGTGCCGCTCGAGGCGTCGGTGCTGAGGTAGGCGCGCCAGTCCCTGTCACCGGCACCCACGGCGGTGGCGAGCGCCTTGCAGTACTTGTCGGCACCGGCCAGGCCGCCGAGGTCGGCGCCTTTTCCGGGATTCGCGCTGGTGACGAAGAAGGTCATCGGCTTCTGGGGGGAAGGGCTGCTTGCGCAAGCGATGAGCGTTGCGGCACCGGCGAGGCATCCCAAGGCAATCCAATGGCGGGCGATGGTCATGGCGCGTCCTCCGTGAAGT
>NZ_JBFUFP010001505.1:0-997 GCF_056403375.1 Rhizobacter sp. P2_H2 | reverse complement strand
GGTCGCCTGGGTGCGGCAGTACCGCGGGGCGATCGCGCCCGAGCGGACGGTCGCCGCCTGACGCGCACCCCGAGCGGCAGCCTCAGTCGAGGTTGAAGCCCAGCTCGACGACACCTTCCTGCGTCTCGCGCAGCGGCTGGAACTTCCATTGCGCGACCGCCGCCAGCGCGGCCCGGTTCAGGCGCACGTTCGACGACGACACGACGGCCGGCGCCGATACCGTGCCGTTGGGCAGCACCTCGAAGCGCACCCGCACGGTGCCCTTTCGCAGATCCAGCATCACCGCACGGGGGAATTGCGGCTCGACCTGGGAGACCATCACCAGCGCCTCTTCGACATCAGGCTCCGGCGCGGCGGCGAGTGCAGGCGGCGCGGCCGCATCGGGCATCGCCGTGGCACCACTGCGGGCGTGGGCCGCTGCGCTGTTCGCCAGGCGGGCCGCTTCGTTGTCGACGCTGGAGACCGGCACGGCCTGCGCGGCAGGCTGAATGGCCTGGACGGCCTGCGTGGCGGCCGGCGCCGGGGCGATGCGCCCGACCGCTGCTGGTGCGGGTGTCGGCGAAACGGCCGCCCCTTCGGCACTACCCTCGCCCACCTTCGCGACGCGTGCGGCCGGTGCCGGTCTGGGTGCATTGGCAACCGGCGCGGGTGCGGGCGGCTTGACGTCGTCCTTGCCGTCGCGGACTTTGCGGGGCTTGTCCGAGTGGATCATGATCCAGCGGAAGACGTTCTCCGCCTCGCGCTTGGAGCGCTCGCTCGGGGCCGACTCTTCCTTGGCGGCAGGCGCCGATGCTGCCTGCGCGCGGGCCGCCTGCCAGGCGCACATCAGCCCGGAAGCCAGCAGTGCGAGGCAGAGTGTGCGAGGCGAGAAAGTACGAGGCAAGAGCCGCAAACGCGCCTGTTCCGGCGTCGAATTGATCTGCACACGATTCCTTCCGAGAGTCTTGACGTGCCCCAACGACACGGCATCGAGTTCCACGGTGCAAAAAGTGTACCG
>NZ_JBFUFP010001504.1:0-998 GCF_056403375.1 Rhizobacter sp. P2_H2 | reverse complement strand
GCTGAACACCAGTTCGACGCTGGACCGGCTGGCCGGCTTGCGGTTGCCGGAGCCGTTGAAGATCACGTCCTGCATCGATTCGCCGCGCAGTTCGCTGGCCTTCGACTCGCCCAGCACCCAGCGCACCGCGTCCATGATGTTGGACTTGCCGCAGCCGTTAGGCCCGACCACGCCGACCAGCTGGCCCGGCAGCTGGAAGTGCGTCGGTTCGGCAAATGACTTGAAGCCCGACAGCTTGATGGAGTTCAGACGCATGGAGAGCAGTCCCGGCGGGCCGCGGCGGAGGGTGCCACGAGTCGCCTAAGTCATTGATTTATTTAGGGAATTCCACGCGTACGCGGACTTCTGGCGAGGCGCGATGATACCATCGCGCCCTCTTGYGGCTGCCCGCCGAAACCCTCTCAAAACGTGACGCCCCCTCCATGGCCAAGTTGTCCAAGTTGTCCGCGAAAGTCGCCCCGCCCACCACCCCGCTGCGCATGCGCGAGGCGCCGGCCAAGCCGCCGTCGATGCCGAGCAAGCAGCTCGACGTGTTCCCGAACCCGAGCCCGAAGCGCGACTACGCGATCCAGTTCCAGGTGCCGGAGTTCACCTGCCACTGCCCGCTGACCGGCCAGCCGGATTTCGCGCACTTCACGATCGACATGATTGCCGACAAGCTGTGCGTCGAGCTGAAGAGCCTGAAGATGTACATGTGGAGCTACCGCAACGAAGGCGCGTTCCACGAGAAGGTCACGAACGACATCCTCGACGACATCGTGAAGGCGACCGACCCGCGTTTCATCCGCATCACGGCGAAGTGGTACGTGCGGGGCGGGATCTACACCAACGTGGTGGTTGAGCACCGCAAGAAGGGCTGGAAGCCGCAGCCGGTGGTGCAGATGCCGGCGCATGGGGCGGAGTCCGGGCTGCTCTGAGCGTCGCGGCGCGGCGCGGCGGGTGAGGGGATGGGCTGGGGGCTCAGCCTCGGCGGTCGGCCCTGGCGGGCCGACTCCACG
>NZ_JBFUFP010001503.1:0-999 GCF_056403375.1 Rhizobacter sp. P2_H2 | reverse complement strand
TGCCGAGGCCGACCCGACCTTCGACATCGAGGGCGTCGACGCCGCGCACAAGCTGACCATCATGAGCGCGATCGCGTTCGGAACGCCGGTGCAGTTCGAGCGCGCCCACATCGAGGGCATCACGAAGCTGCAGGCCGCCGACATCACCTACGCCGAGCAGCTCGGCTACCGCATCAAGCTGCTGGGCATCACGAAGCGGCGCGACGACCTCGGCAAGAACGCCGGCATCGAGCTGCGCGTGCACCCGACGCTGGTGCCGTCGAAGCGGCTGATCGCCAACGTCGAGGGCGCGATGAACGCCGTCGTCGTGCACGGCGATGCGGTCGGCACGACGCTGTCGTACGGCAAGGGCGCCGGCTCCGAGCCGACGGCCTCCGCCGTGGTCGCCGACCTGGTCGACATCACCCGGCTGCACACCGCCGACCCCGACCACCGAGTGCCGCACCTGGCCTTCCAGCCGAACCAGCTCACCGACACGCCGATCCTCGGCATGGAACAGGTCGTCACCTCGTTCTACCTGCGGCTGCAGGTGGCCGACCAGGCCGGCGTGCTGGCGCGCATCACCGGCATCCTGGCCGAGCACGGGATCTCGATCGATGCGCTGCTGCAACGGGAGTCGGCCGAAGGCGAGGCCCACACCGACGTGATCATCCTGACCCACGACACCGTCGAGGGCGAGATGAACAAGGCGCTCGCGCAGATGCAGGCGCTGCCCACGGTGCTGTCGCCGATCGTGCGCATCCGCAAGGAAGAGCTGTCGTGAAATACATCAGCACCCGTGGCGATGCCACCCAGCGCGGCTTCTCCGACATCCTGCTCGAGGGCCTCGCGCCCGACGGCGGCCTGTACCTGCCGACGCACTACCCGCAGGTCGACGCGGCGACGCTCGCGCGCTGGCGCGAGCTGCCGTACCACGCGCTGGCCTTCGAGATCCTGTCGCTCTACATCGACGACATCCCGGCGGCTGACCTGCGCGCGCTGACCGCGAAGACCTACACG
>NZ_JBFUFP010001502.1:0-1000 GCF_056403375.1 Rhizobacter sp. P2_H2 | reverse complement strand
TGATCAACGTGCGCGACTGCACGCCCAGCACGCCGGCGCCCGACAGGTCGAGCGACAGCCCGCGCGCGGCCCACGGTGCGAAGGCGTGCCGCAGCGCATCGATCGCCTGCGCCTGGCCGTCGAGGTCGGAGCCGCCGGCGCGCGTGATCGCCACCAGCAGCGCGCGCGGCTGGCTGCGCGACACCCACACGCCGGCCTCGACGCGCGGCCCGCCCGACGGCAGCAGCGTCTCGGCCAGCCGCGCCATCTCGCCGGTCGGGTCGCGCCACAGCAGCGGCTTGATCCACGCGCCGGCCGGCGTGCCGAGCATCGACGTGGTGTCGGCGATGCCGTCGCGCAGCCCGTCGACGCTGAAACGCTGCGCATCGACCGCCGGGCTCAGCAGGTAGCGGTGGGCCATCAGCAGCTCGCCGACGGCCTTCGGTGAATCGAGGTGGTCGCCGTTGCTGACGCTGTCGAACGCGCCGCTCGCGCGCAACGCGGTCGCGAGGCCGCGCGAGGCATCGCCGCGCAGCGCCGCATCGCCGCCGCGCACGCCGACCAGCATCACGCGCGCGGTCACGCCATGGCGCAGCTGCTCCAGCAGCACGCGCTGCTCGGCACTCGGCGACGACGGCAGGAAGGCCGACAGGTCGGCGACGTAGGTGGCGCGCGCGGCGAGCCAGGCGCCGATCAGCATGGCCGCGAGCCACACCCACACGGCGGGCCGGCGCAGCGCCTGGATCCTCATGGAACGCGGCTCTCGACGATCTTCATCGTCGAGCGGTCACCGCCGGCGAGCTGCACCTGCACCTCGGTCAGCGCGGCGCGCACGCCGCTCACCGTGACGCGCGCGACCTGCTCGCGCAAGCGCGGCTCGCGCGGCACCAGCTCGAGCGTCCACTGGTCAAGCGTGCCGCTGAACTGCGTCGTGAAGTGGCGGTCGAGCAGCTCGCGGTTGCCGGTCAGCGTGCCGCGCACCGCCTCGACCAGCACCTGCGCCTCGGGCACGGTGTCCAGC
>NZ_JBFUFP010001501.1:0-1000 GCF_056403375.1 Rhizobacter sp. P2_H2 | reverse complement strand
GCCACGCCGCGATCAAGACCGGCATGCTGGCCGCCGAGGCCGCCTTCGCCGCCGTCACCGCCGGCCGCCAGCACGATGAGCTCAGCGCCTACCCGCAGGCCTTCGAGAAGAGCTGGCTCTACGAAGAGCTGCAGGCCTCGCGCAACACCAAGCAGTGGATGAAGAAGGGCCTGTTCCTGTCGTCGATCATGAACGGCATCGAGCTGTGGCTGCTGCCCAAGCTCGGCTTCAAGGCACCGCCGTGGACGATCCACAGCACCGTGCCCGACAACGCCCGCCTGAAGCCGGCCGCCGAGTGCCCGAGGATCGACTACCCGAAGCCCGACGGCAAGCTGACCTTCGACAAGCTCTCCAGCGTGTTCATCAGCAACACCAACCACGGCGAGAACCAGCCGGCGCACCTGACGTTGAAGGACGCCGCGGTGCCGGTGGGCATCAACCTCGCGAAGTACGCCGGCCCCGAGGCCCGCTACTGCCCGGCCGGCGTCTACGAGTTCGTGAAGACCGAAGCCGGCCAGGACCGCCTGCAGATCAACGCGCAGAACTGCGTGCACTGCAAGACCTGCGACATCAAGGACCCGACGCAGAACATCGTGTGGGTCGCGCCCGAAGGCGGCGGCGGCCCCAACTACGCCGGCATGTAGCCCGGACGCCAGTCCGGGGCCCCGGGTTGACACCCGGGCACAAGGCAGCAATACACCGGCAACGTTGGCCGGTTGGAATGCAGGCACGCCACGTGCCGAGGCACCCAGCCGCCGATTGACCTGCGCGCCTCGGCGCGTGGCACAGTCGCCCATCGCCGACGTACCCCCTCACTGCCTTTGCCCATGCCCATGGACCACACGCCGAAAGACGCCGCCACGCCCGCCCTCCCTGCCGCCCCGCGCCGGCGCTGGCTGGGCACGCTGATCGCGGTCATCGGCCTGGCCCTGCTGGGCGGCCTCGCCTGGTACCTCACCCACCGGCCGGCCGCGGCACCCGCTGGCGCGATGGCCGGCCC
>NZ_JBFUFP010001500.1:0-1001 GCF_056403375.1 Rhizobacter sp. P2_H2 | reverse complement strand
GTGTCGCTCTGCTTGATGCCGAGGTCGGGGGTCGCGTTGTCGGTGTGCACCAGCCGCGAGTCGATCGCCAGCACGATGTGGGTGGCCGGCGGCGGGCCGACCGGTGCCGACGCGGCGGCAGCGGCCGACGGCGCGGCGATGCCGCCGAAGGCACCGGTGCCAGGCGTGGCGGGGGTGCCCGGTGCGGCCGTCGGCGCCCCGGAATACTGCCCCCAGGCCCCGAAGGCGCAGCCCAGCATCGGCACTGCCAGCAGTGCGCGGGCCAGGCAGGTGGGGCGGAGGGTCCGTCGGCTCGGGCGCACGTCGTTCAGGTCCGGCGGTATTGCGGGTAGCGTTCGTAGCCGGACGAAGCACGCTGGCTGGCGGCCTTGTTCAGCACGCACCAGACGGTCTCGCAGGCCTCGATGTCGGCGAACGCACGCGCCACCGAGCTCTGCGCGGTCTTCTGCGCCTGCACCACCATCAGCACCTGGCCCATGCGGGCGGCCAGCACGCGCGATTCGCTGGTGGCCAGCAGCGGCGGGCCGTCGAAGATCACGATGCGGTCGGCGTAGCGCTCGGCCAGGTCGGCCAGCAGGCGCTCCATCGCGACGCTCGCGAGCAGCTCGGTCGACTGGTCGGTCGGCCGGCCGGCCGGCAGCAGCGACAGCTTCGGGATGTTGGTGCGCATCAGCACCTCGGACAGGTCGAGCGACGGCTTGGTCAGCACGTCCAGCATGCCGAGCTCGGCCTCGACGCCCAGGCGCGACATCACCGACGGCCGCACCACGTCGGCATCGACCAGCAGCACCGAATGGTCGACCTCCATCGCGATGCTCATCGCCAGGTTGATCGCGTTGTAGGTCTTGCCCTCGCCCGGCAGCGCGCTGGTCACGAAGATCAGGTTGCCGCCGGCCTTGCCCGCCTCGCGCGCGGCCTGCGCGTGCTCGATGATCGGGCGCTTGACGGCGCGCAGTTCCTCGGCGAGGCCCATGCGCGGATCGTCCGGCGTCAGGTAGCCC
>NZ_JBFUFP010001499.1:0-1001 GCF_056403375.1 Rhizobacter sp. P2_H2 | reverse complement strand
GGCCAAGGCGGTGATCGAGGCCATGAAGGCGCGCGGCGCCGCGGTGCCGATCCCGACCGACGTCGTCACCGCGAAGGCCTTCGCGGCCGATGCGCCGGCCACCGTGAAGGCGGCCTCGGCCGTCGAAGCCGACGACCTGATCCTCGACATCGGCCCGGAGACATCGGCCAGGCTCGCCGCCCAGCTGAAGGCCGCCGGCACCATCGTCTGGAACGGCCCGGTCGGCGTGTTCGAGTTCGATGCGTTCGCGCACGGCACCGAGACGCTGGCGCGCGCGATCGCCGCCTCCGATGCGTTCAGCATCGCCGGCGGCGGCGACACGCTGGCCGCGATCGCGAAGTACGGCATCGAGAAGGATGTCGGCTACATCTCGACCGGCGGCGGTGCCTTCCTGGAAGTGCTGGAAGGCAAGACCCTGCCCGCCTTCGAGATCCTGCAGCGCCGTGCAGGGTGACCGCCCCGACGTCACTGCGTTCCTGCCCCCCGAGGGGGCGCGGCCGCCTTGGGACGGCCCGGCGGCGGCCGGTGCAGCGCGCTGATCCACAATGAAAATACAGGAGACCTCCACCATGCCCCGCGCCACCAAGATCGTCGCCACCCTCGGCCCCGCCTCCAGCTCGCCCGAGGTGCTCGCACAGATGATCCGCGCCGGCGTCGACGTCGTGCGCCTGAACTTCTCGCACGGCAAGGCCCAGGACCACATCGACCGCGCGAACCTGGTGCGCGAGGTCGCCCGCGCCGCCGGCAAGGAAGTGGCCATCATGGCCGACCTGCAGGGCCCGAAGATCCGTGTCGGCAAGTTCGAGGGCGGCAAGACGATGCTCGAGCCGGGCCAGAAGTTCGTGCTCGACGCCAGCAGCACCGCGCTCGGCACCAACGAGCTCGTGAGCCTCGACTACAAGGAGCTGCCGCGCGACGTGAAGCCCGGCGACACGCTGCTGCTGAACGACGGGCTGCTGAAGCTGAYGGTCGACGCGGTGCGCGGCGACCAGGTGCACACC
>NZ_JBFUFP010001498.1:0-1002 GCF_056403375.1 Rhizobacter sp. P2_H2 | reverse complement strand
CTACATGGGCTACGAGACCCTGGTCCCGCCTTACGGACTGACGCTTCAATGGGCGGGCGGCACACCGCTGGAGTTCACCGCCCTGGGCCTGTCGGTCTTCGACAACGGGACGACCCAATTGCCGATCCCCACCTCGAGCGACACCGTATCGTTCAACACCCAGCACAACAACGTCGGCTACAACATGACGCTGTTCGGCCCGGACACGTCCTTCACGGGCAACAGCCTGCCGACCACCCAGTGGCTCAACACGCTGTGGACCAGCGGCCTGTTCAGCATCAGCGACTACAACATCTTCCGGGTCGTGCTGACGGCTGACATCCTCAGCGTCTCGGTCAGCGCCGTGCCCGAACTGCCGGTCGCCTCGCTGCTGCTGGCCGGCCTGGGCGCACTGGCGTTGATGCAGTTGGCGACTGCACGCCGCCGCAGGCCCGCCGCCATGCCGCTCGCGGCCTGACACCCAACGGTCCATCCCCATGACGCTCGACCAGTTGCAGGCTGTCAAGCAGTGGCATGTCGGCCACCGCGAGCTGCAGCCGGTCGAGTACCACACCTGGGATGCCGTGCTGACGCTCTGGGTGATGGGCTGGATGGGGCTGCCGGCCTCGCTGCTGCTGCGCCAGCCGGTCGTGGCCGGCGCCTGCGTGCTGCTGTTCTTCGTACCCGGGCGCTATGTGGCGCTGCGGCGCTGGCTGCACCGGGCCCGGCGGCTGCGCTGCGACTGGCTGACCTCGCTGCGCTGAAGCGCGCTCACGCCAGCCCGGCTACGCGTCCTTGCGCACCGCGACGATGTGCGCCTGGATCTGCCCGTCCACCGCACCCCGCCCGAAGCGCGCGGCCAGCGCGTCGGCGCAGGCCGCCGTCGCCTCGGCCAGGTCGCCGGCAGACCGCGCCTCGATCTCGCTGCGCAACGGCGTGCCCTCGCAGTAGGCCCGGGCCGCCACCTGCGCCGACGCGGCCCGGCTGCGCGCGGGCAGCGTCTCGAAGTGCACCGTCTCGCGC
>NZ_JBFUFP010001497.1:0-1004 GCF_056403375.1 Rhizobacter sp. P2_H2 | reverse complement strand
CAACCTGGCCGGGCGCCTGCGCATTCGCGGCGGGTGCCGTGCCGATGGCGTGCAGGCTGCCGTGCGACGGCTGGTGCAGCAGCACGAGGTGCTGCGCACGCGGATCGCGCTGGATGCCGAGGGGCAGGCCATCCAGCGGGTGGATGCATCGGCGTCGTTCGGTTGGTCGGAACACGAGGGACGCAGCGACGATGCGGCGCGAGACTTTGCCGCGCAGCCGTTCGACCTGGAGGACGGCCCCGTCTTCCGCGCGGCCTTGTACTGCGAGCCCGACGGCACGCTGGCGCTGCTGCTCGGCGTGCACCACATCGCGGCCGATGGTGGCTCGGTCGCGCTGCTGCTGCAGGAGCTCTCGTCGCTGTTGCAGCATCCCGCCCGGGCCCTGGAGCCGCCGGCGCTGCAGTACGCCGACCATGCGCAATGGCAGCAACGCTGGCTGGCCGCCGGCGAGCTGGCACGCCAGCAGGCCTGGTGGCTCGATGAATTGCGCGATGCACCGCTCGCCACCACGCTGCCGCTGGACCGCCCGCGCAGCGCGCAGCCCAGCGCCCGCGGCGAGCTGCTGGGCTTCGGCCTCGCGCCCGAGACCGGCGACGCGCTGCTCGCGCTCGCGCGCCGTGACGCCGCCTCGCCCGCGATGGTGACGCTGGCCTTGCTCGCGCTGCTGCTGCACCGCTACGGCGGTGACCGCGACCTGTGCTTTGGCGTGCCGTCAGCGAACCGCGACCGCGCCGAGCTGGCCGGCATGGTCGGTCACTTCACGAACGTGCTGGTGCTGCGGTTGCGCATCGACCCGCAGCAGGGCTTCGCGGCCTTGCTGCGCCAGGTGCGCGAGCGACTGCTGGCCGCACGGCAGCGGGCACATCTGCCGCTGGACCAGCTGGTCGAGGCGCTCGGCATCGAGCGCGGCGCGGGGCTGAATCCGCTGTTCCAGGTGAAGTGCGCCTCGCAGGCGACCGGCGGGCGGCAAGTGTCCGACGGCAAGGCGCCCGACGGCCCATGGC
>NZ_JBFUFP010001496.1:0-1005 GCF_056403375.1 Rhizobacter sp. P2_H2 | reverse complement strand
TCTGGTCGCTGGTCAGCGCATCGACCTGGGCGGTCGTCCAGTTGCGGATCGCGGCGGTGCTCAGCGCGCGCAGGTCCGACGATTCGAGGTGCGGGATCTGGTCGCTCGTCAGCGCGGCGGCCTGGGCCGTCGACAGCACGCCGAACTGCGTGGTGCTCAGTGCGTTCAGCGAGTCGGAGGTCAGCGAGGACAGCTGGCTGGTCGTCAGCGCGGAGATCTGGCCGGTCGTCAGCGAAGCGACCTGGTCGGAGGTCAGCGCGSCGAACTGGTCGCTGTTCAGGCCGCGGATGCCGGCSGTGCTGATGGCACGCAGGTCGGCCGATTCSAGGTKSGGGATCTGGTCGCTGGTCAGCGCGCCGACCTGGGCGGTGGTCAGCGCGGCGAACTGGGCGGTGCTCAGCGCGCGCAGGTCGTCGGATTGCAGGCCGGCGATCTGCGTCGGCGTCAGGGCCACGACCTGGGCGGTCGACAGCGCGGCGAACTGCGCGGTGTTCAGCGCGTTCAGGTCGGTGGTCGTCAGGTTGGACAGCTGCGCGGTCGTCAGGCCGGCGACCTGGGCGGTCGTCAGGGCGCCCATCTGGTCGGAGGTCAGCGCATCGATCTGCGCGGTGGTCCAGCCCTTCAGCGCGGCGGTGCTCAGCGCGCGCAGGTCGTTGGTTTCCAGCGTCGGGATCTGGTCGGTCGTCAGCGCGGCGGCCTGGGCGGTCGACAGCGCGGCGAACTGCGTGGTCGTCAGCGCGTTCAGGTCATCGGTGCCCAGCGTGGACAGCTGGGTSGTCGTCAGTGCGGCGACCTGGCCGGTGGTSAGGGCGGCGAWCTGGTCGCTGGTCAGCGAGCCGAGCTGGTCGGAATTGAGCTGGCGCAGCGCGGCSGTSSWGATSGCACGCAGGTCGGCGGATTCGAGGTTSGGSAWCTGGTCGGTGGTCAGCGCGGCGACCTGGGCGGTCGTCAGCGCGGCRTATTGCGCGGTGGTCAGCGCGCGCAGGTCATCGGACTGCAGGCCGG
>NZ_JBFUFP010001495.1:0-1008 GCF_056403375.1 Rhizobacter sp. P2_H2 | reverse complement strand
TTCTTGCGGTCCGCCACCATGCGGTAGCTGCGAGGGAACCCGCCGATGACGGTGAGCGCCGGCAGGTTGGTGGCCGTCCAGCTGGCGCCGTTGTCGGTGGTGTACGACGGCACCGAATCGGCCGGCGCCCACACGGCCTTGTTGCGCGCGGTGACGGCGATGTTCGACGCTTCGCTCGTGTTGGCCACGCCGCCGGCGGCGAGTGAGGCAAAGGTCGCCCAGGTCTTGCCGCCGTCGCCGGACCAGAAGCCGGTGCCCTTGCCGCTCGAGTTCAGCAGGCCGACCCCGGCGATGTAGAGCGGATCGGACCACGCCACGTCGGACGAATTGCCGTTGCTCCATTGGGTGGAAGGACCTTGGGTCGGCTTCTTCGCGAGGTCGGTGTAGACCCACGTTCCAACGTCGCCCACTGAGTAGATCACCGGATAGGGCGCGCCGGCCGGCGGCGTCCTGAGGGCCAGCGCGCAGGTCTCCTCGAGCCCGTCGACGGCAAAGGTCCAGCTCGGCGTGGCCGAGGAGGCGTTCCGGGTTTCCCAGATGCCGCCGCCGTACACGTGCAGGACGTGGTCGCGGTCGGAGGGATCGATCTCGACGTCGTCGATCCAGCCGGAGAAGCCGTCGTCGGCCGGCGTATGCGGCATCGTGGCCGCGATCTCGCGCCAGGTGCTGCCGCCGTCATCGGACAGCTGGACGATCTTCTGGCCGCTGTAGTTGCCCCAGGTGTTGGTCACGCCCAGTGCAATGCGCGCCGTCGAGCCGGTGCCGAAGACGGACAGGCCGCCATAACCGGAGGCGTCGTTGCTGTTGAGCAAGGTCCAGGTGCTGCCGCCGTCGAACTTGTAGAGACGGGCGGGACCGGGCGAACTCGGGCCCGCGCCCTGGGTGAACACCACATAGAACTTGCCGTCGGCGGCCCGCACCATGTGCGGGATGTGGGAGCCGGACACCGGCGTCGAGACCGCAGTCCACGATGCCCCGCCGTTGGTGGACTTGTACAGGTTCGAACCC
>NZ_JBFUFP010001494.1:0-1010 GCF_056403375.1 Rhizobacter sp. P2_H2 | reverse complement strand
GGCCCTGCGGTCGCGGCGCGCGGCAGCGGTCGTCAACTCGCTCGCGAGGATTGACGCACGTCCTGGGCCCCTTGCTTGACCGACTCGCTGGCCATGGCGTTGCCCGCCAGGATCGACTGCGTGGTGGTCGTGATGTTGGAGCTCTGGGTCGACAGCGTCTGCGCCGCCAGCTGGACCTTCATCTGGTCGGCTGCGAGTTGGCGCATCGTCGCGACGCTCTGGTCTGCGCTGGGTCCGTCTGCCATGGTGTTCTCTCCTGGGTGTTGAGTGAAAGGGATGGACTTGCTTTTGTGCGCTGACGCGCACGACTCAGGTGCCGCCCTGGCGGGCGGCGGCATTCCACGCGCCGGATCGCTCCGGCGCGTGAAATCGGGGCGCTGACGCGGGTGCGTCATGCGGGATCGGGTTCATCGGGCGGCTCCCGGCGGCTTCGCGGTGGTGCCGCCGCTGATCACCAACCCGTCGGTGTCGATGTGCTGCAGCTCGCCGCCGCTCTTCAGCACCGCGCCTTCGTAGTAGCGGCTGCCGTTGGCCAGCTGGATGTGCTTCAGGCCGTTCGCGTCCTCGGTGATGCCGACCATGCGCGACGGCAGCACGCTCTGCCACGAGGCCCACTGCTCGCGCGACGCCGCGCCGTCGTCGCGCAGCGGCCTGGCCCGGTAGCTGACCTTGTCCGAGACCAGCACCGTCGGGTGCAGGTCCTCGGCCAGGCGGCGGATCTGCAGGCGCACCGCCTCGTCCTCGACCGTGCCGGAGACCACCAGCCGGCCCTGCCCGGCGTACGCCACCGTGACGCCGGGGTCGCTGACGAAGCGCCGCGCCTGCTCGACCATCTCCTCGGCGCTGACGACCGTCACCGACACGCGCGGGCCGAGCGCCTCGAGCGCCGCCTGCAGGGCCTTGCGGCGCGCCCGCGTCTCGACGAAGCCGCGCACGACCACGTTGCCGCCGCCACTCGGCGCAGCCACCGTCTCCACCTCGGGGTAGCCCGCGAGCAGCCGGTTCAGCGC
>NZ_JBFUFP010001493.1:0-1010 GCF_056403375.1 Rhizobacter sp. P2_H2 | reverse complement strand
ATGCGGAACATGAACACCGCGCCGACGATCAGCAGCACGTAGACCACGAGGGTCGCGCCCTTGTGCGCCAGCACGCGCTTCACGCCACCGGTGTAGCCGTGCGACGAGCGGTCGAAGAAGCGGTTGAACACGCGGAAGAAGCCGCCGAAGGCCCAGTCCATGGCCTTGGCGAGCTTGTCCTTCGGGGCACCGTGCGGCTGCAGCAGCACCGCGGCCAGCGCCGGCGACAGCGTCAGCGAGTTGAAGGCCGAGATCACGGTCGAGATCGCGATCGTCAGCGCGAACTGGCGGTAGAACTGGCCGGTCAGCCCGGACACGAAGGCGATCGGCACGAACACCGCGCACAGCACCAGCGCGATCGCGATGATCGGCCCGGAGACCTCCTTCATCGCCTGGATCGTCGCATCGCGCGGACTCAGCCCGTTGGCGATGTTGCGCTCGACGTTCTCGACCACCACGATCGCATCGTCGACCACGATGCCGATCGCCAGCACCAGGCCGAACAGCGACAGCGTGTTGATCGAGAAGCCGAAGCCCAGCAGCACCGCCATCGTGCCGATCACCGACACCGGCACGGCCAGCAGCGGGATCAGYGACGCGCGCCAGGTCTGCAGGAACACGATCACCACCAGCACCACCAGCGCGATCGCCTCGAGCAGCGTGTGGATCACGGCGCTGATCGAATCACGCACGAACTGCGTCGGGTCGTAGACGATGGCGTACTCGAGGTCCTGCGGGAAGTCCTTCTTCAGCTCTTCCATCAGCGCGCGCACGTCGGTCGAGATCTGCAGCGCGTTCGACTGCGGCGCCTCGAACAGGCCGAGCGCGACCGCCGGCTTGTTGTTCAGCAGCGAACGCAGCGAGTAGGTGGAGGCACCCAGCTCGAGGCGGGCCACGTCGCGCAGGCGGATCACGCCGCCGCTGGCGGTCAGGCTGCCGGTCTTGATGATGATGTCGCCGAACTCCTCTTCGGTGCTCAGGCGACCCTGGGTGTTGACCGACAGCTGGAA
>NZ_JBFUFP010001492.1:0-1011 GCF_056403375.1 Rhizobacter sp. P2_H2 | reverse complement strand
GTCTGGAACTGCGCGCCGGTGTGCATCAGCATGAAGCAGCCGGTGCCGTAGGTGTTCTTCGCGAGCCCGGCACGAAAGCACGCCTGGCCGAACAGCGCGCTCTGCTGGTCGCCAGCGACGCCGCCGATCGGCAGCGAGGCGCCCAGCAACTCGGCCTTCGTGTGGCCGTACACGTGGCTGGACGGGAACACCTGCGGCAGCACCTCGCGCGGCACGTCGAGCAGCTGCAGCAGCTCGTCGTCCCACGTGTTGCTTCGCACGTTCAGCAGCAGCGTGCGCGAGGCATTGCTCACGTCGGTGGCATGCACCGCGCCGCCGGTCAGGTGCCACATCAGCCACGAGTCGATGGTGCCGAAGGCCAGCTCGCCGCGCGATGCCGCCGCGCGCGCGCCGGCCACGTGGTCGAGGATCCACTTCAGCTTGGTGCCGGAGAAGTAGGCATCGATGATCAGCCCGGTCTTCTCGCGGAAGGTGGGCTCGAGCCCGCGCTCGCGCAGCGCCGCGCAGGTGGGCTCGGCACGGCGGTCCTGCCAGACGATCGCGTTGTACAGCGGCTCGCCGGTGCGGCGGTTCCACACGACGGTGGTCTCCCGCTGGTTGGTGATGCCGATCGACGCGATGTCGCGTGCCGCGATGCCGGCCTTCGCGAGCGCCTCCTTCGCGGTCGCGAGCTGCGAGTGCCAGATCTCCATCGGGTCGTGCTCGACCCAGCCCGGCTGCGGGTAGATCTGGCGGAACTCGCGCTGCGCCATCGCGACGATGCCGCCGGCGCGGTCGAACAYGATGCTGCGCGAACTGGAGGTGCCCTGGTCGAGGGCGAGCAGGTAGGTCGGAGAGCTCATGCGTCGATCATGCAGCAGCCACCTCGCATTGCACACCGGCATCTGCGAGCAGGGAGGGGAAGGGTTCGGGCGGCGCCTGGTCGGTGAACAGCGCATCGATCTCGGCGAAGCCTGCCACCTGCACCATCGCCGGCCGGTTGAACTTGCTGTGGTCGGCGGCCACCCACAC
>NZ_JBFUFP010001491.1:0-1013 GCF_056403375.1 Rhizobacter sp. P2_H2 | reverse complement strand
CTGGTAGGCGATGCGCAGCGCATCGCGAAAGCCCCTGGTCGTGACGAGCAGCGTCGGCTCGCCCTTGCGTTCGAGCAGCGCGTTGGTGGCCACCGTGGTGCCCATCTTCACGCACTCGACGCGCTCGGCCGGGAAGGCCTCGCCCGGCTTCAGGCCCAGCAGGTGGCGGATGCCGGCGACCGCCGCATCGCGGTACTGCTCGGGGTTCTCGCTGAGCAGCTTGTGGGTGACCAGCATGCCGTCGGGCCGCTTGGCGACCACGTCGGTGAACGTGCCGCCGCGGTCGATCCAGAACTGCCAGCGGTCGGTGCCTTGAACTTGAGCTTGCATGGAATCCTTCCTGGGGATCACAACCCTAGATATGCCTTCTTGACATCGTCGTTGGCGGCCAGCTCGGCCCCGCTGCCCTGCATCACGATGCGCCCGGTCTGGATCACGTAGCCATGGTGCGCGATCGACAAGGCCTTGTGCAGATTCTGCTCGACCAGCAGGATCGTCACGCCGGTCTCGTTGACGCGCTGGATMACCTCCAGCACCTTSGYSACRAACTTSGGCGCRATGCCYCACGACGGCTCRTCCAGCATCAGCAGCTTGGGSCGKGCCATCAGSCCRCGSGCGATSGCSAGCATCTGCTGCTCRCCGCCGCTCATSGTGCCGGCSAGYTGKGTSKCGCGYTCCTTGAGGATYGGGAACAGCGTGAACATCTCGTCGATGCCGGCCGCCACCTCGTGCGCATCGGTGCGGGTGAACGCGCCGAGCTCCAGGTTGCGCCGCACCGTGAGGCGCGGGAACAGCCGGCGGCCTTCGGGCACCAGCGAGAGCCCGAGCGGCACCCGCTGGTGGGCCGGCAGTTCGTGCACCAGCAGGCCATCGAAGCGCACGCTGCCGGCATCGAGCCTGTTCAGCCCGGCGATCGCGCGCAGCGTGGTCGACTTGCCATTGCCGTTGCCGCCGACCAGCGCGACGATCTTGCCCTGCGGCACCTCGAGGCTCACGTCGGACAAGGCCAGCAC
>NZ_JBFUFP010001490.1:0-1015 GCF_056403375.1 Rhizobacter sp. P2_H2 | reverse complement strand
GGTGTGGGGTGCCGCCGGGCTGATCGACGGCGGCGGGCGCTAGTTGCCGCAAAATCCCGTCCTCACAGATCCTGGGCGTGGAGACAAGCGCATGAGCAGAACCTATTTCGGCACCGACGGCATCCGCGGGACCGTCGGCCAATCGCCGATCACCCCCGATTTCATGCTGCGCCTCGGCCATGCGGTGGGCCGGGTGTTGAAGGCCGACATTGCCAAGCCGACGGTGCTGATCGGCAAGGACACGCGGATCTCCGGCTACATGATCGAATCGGCGCTCGAAGCCGGTTTCGCGTCGGCCGGCGTCGACGTGCTGCTCACCGGCCCGCTGCCGACCCCGGGCGTCGCGTATCTCACGCGCGCGCTGCGGCTGGACCTCGGGGTCGTGATCAGCGCCTCGCACAACGCCTACCCGGACAACGGCATCAAGTTCTTCTCGGCGCGCGGCGAGAAGCTGCCCGACGAGTGGGAGCAGCGTGTCGAGGCGGCCCTCGAAGAGCCCGCGCAATGGGTCGACTCGGCCCAGCTCGGCAAGGCGCGCCGGCTCGAGGCAGCGCGCGGCCGCTACGTCGAGTTCTGCAAGAGCACCTTCAGCAACGACCTGTCGCTGAAGGGCCTGAAGATCGTCGTCGATGCGGCGCACGGGGCGGGCTACCAATCCGGGCCCGACGTGTTCCACGAACTGGGTGCCGAGGTCATCGCGATCGGCTGCAACCCCGACGGCCTCAACATCAACGCCGGTTTCGGTGCCACCGCGCCGGCCGCCCTGGTCAAGGCGGTGCGCGAGAACCAGGCGGACTACGGTGTCGCGCTCGATGGCGATGCCGACCGCCTGCAACTGGTCGATGCCGACGGCCGCCTCTACAACGGCGACGAGCTGCTCTACGTGATGGTGGCCGACCGCCTGGCGCAGGGGCAACGCGTGCCCGGCGCGGTCGGCACGCTGATGACCAACATGGCGGTCGAGGTGGCGCTGAAGGCGCAGGACATCGAGTTCGTGCGCGCCAAGGTCGGCGAC
>NZ_JBFUFP010001489.1:0-1016 GCF_056403375.1 Rhizobacter sp. P2_H2 | reverse complement strand
GCGATGGCCATGGGGCGTCCTTTCAGGGAAGTTTTCAGGAAATCTGCATGTCCTCACGCGAGCGGCCGGCGGCGAGCTGATCGCGGAACCACTGCGGCGGCTTGCCCATGCCGACCCAGGTCTGGCTGGGATCGGCGGGGTTCGCGTACTTCGCCTTGCGCTCTTCGCCGGGCACCGACGGCGTCTTGACGGGCTTGGCGGGCAGGTAGGGCTTCAAGGCCTCGATCCCTTCGGCGATGCTGAAGCCGCCCATCTGCAGCTTCTTGGCGTAGCCGTCCGCCAGGACTTTCAGTTCCTCGGTGCGCTTGAGCTTCAGCGCGGCTTCGGTTTCTTCGAGCAGAGCACGCAGCTCCGAGTACGACATACCCTTCAGTTCGGTCATTTCGGTGGTCCTGGACATGGATCGGAAAAGCGATGGGCGATAGTCTATGTGCCCGCGTGGCCGTTTTTGCAACTGCGCCCGACACATACCCATCGAGCCCGAGCGCGTACCCCTACCGCGCTCAAGAGGTCACGGAAACTGGCGAATGACCTCGATGAGCCCGACGATGTTGTCGTTGAACTCTTCGAGCTCTTCCGCAGGCAYCCACCACTCGGTGTGCTCGGCACCGCCCACCGTTTCCACCTTGAACCGGGCCATGTAGCCGGCACGCACCTGGAACCGGGTGACGAAGCCCTGCCCGCTGGCCCCGACGTTCCAGTCGCGCGCGATCTGCACCGCATACGCTTCGTTGGTGACGGGATAGAAGATCGGCTGGTCGGGCAGCCTGGGCGGCCAGCGCTTGAATCCGCTCTCGCGGACGAGCTGGAGTTCCTTCGGCCCGGTCGGCCGGTACATGGTGATGGTTTCGACCGAACCGCTCATGCAGTGGCGCCCTCCATGACCTGGCGCGTCCCCTTGTGCAGCGAGGCATACAACCCCACCGCGCCCAGGATCACCCACACCCCGAGCACGAGCCACATCGTCTTGCCGGACTGCAGCGCCGCGAGAAGCACCGCCACGACCAGCGCAGCGT
>NZ_JBFUFP010001488.1:0-1016 GCF_056403375.1 Rhizobacter sp. P2_H2 | reverse complement strand
CCTCCACTCACTTCGTTCGTTGTGGTCAGACAGTGGGCGACAGTCAGTTCACGAAGCGTGCTGCGCACGCGGGCCATGAAAYCMGCCAGYTCCGGCGMCCCGYCCTKATTGGCGCTCCACAGMCTCCCCGCACSCGCCTTCTGCMACCGCCCTGCCTKTTGGGAGGTGACAAGCGAACAAGTGGGGGTTGAGCCCGGGTTGTCACCCGGGTTGCGCGAGCAGCGCGCGCAGTGCCGCCTCGTCGATCACCTCGACGCCCAACGTGCGCGCCTTCTCGAGCTTGCTGCCGGCCTCCTCGCCGGCGACGACGTAGTGCGTCTTCTTCGAGACCGAGCTGCTGACCTTGCCGCCGGCATCCTCGATCAATGCCTGCGCCTCATCACGGGAGAGCGTGGGCAGCGTGCCGGTCAGCACCAGCGTCTTGCCCAGCAGCGGACGCGGGCGGTCGTCGGCCTCGCCGACACTCTCCCTGGGCTGCACGCCGGCCGCCAGCAGCTGCTCGACGACCTCGCGGTTGTGCGGCTGGGCAAAGAAGGTGTGGACACTGGCTGCGACGATCGGGCCGACATCGGGCACCTCCAGCAATTGCTCGACGCTGGCGTTCATCAGCTTGTCCAGCGTGCCGAAGTGGCGCGCCAGGTCCTTGGCCGTCGTCTCGCCGACCTGGCGGATGCCCAGCGAGAACAGGAAGCGCGCGAGCGTCGGCGCCTTGCTCTTCTCCAGCGCGTCGACGATGTTCTGCGCGCTCTTCTCGGCCATGCGGTCCAGTGCGGCCAGCTTGGCGACGCCCAGTTTGTAGAGGCCCGGCAGGCTCAGCACGATGCCGGCATCGACGAGCTGCTCGACGAGCTTGTCGCCCAGGCCTTCGATGTCCATCGCGCGGCGGCCGGCGAAGTGCAGCAGGGCCTGCTTGCGCTGGGCGGGGCAGAAGAGCCCGCCGGTGCAGCGGTATTCGATGCCGCCCTTCTCGCGGGCCACTTCGCTCCTGCAGATCGGGCAGGCGCGCGGCATGTGGA
>NZ_JBFUFP010001487.1:0-1020 GCF_056403375.1 Rhizobacter sp. P2_H2 | reverse complement strand
CTCGGCGACGTGCCGTTCTTCAAGGGCCTGGTCTCGGGCGCGCCGGTGGGCATCGGCATCCTGTCGGCCGGCATCATCCTCGCGATCATGATCATCCCGTTCATCGCCGCGGTGATGCGCGACGTGTTCGAGGTCACGCCGGCGATGCTGAAGGARTCSGCCTAYGGGCTSGGCTCCACCACCTGGGAAGTGGTGTTCCGCGTCGTGCTGCCGTACACCAAGACCGGCGTCATCGGCGGCATCATGCTGGGGCTGGGCCGTGCGCTCGGCGAGACGATGGCGGTCACCTTCGTGATCGGCAACGCGAACCAGCTGAACGGGCCGTCGCTGTTCGAGGCCGCCAACAGTATCACCTCGGTGCTCGCGAACGAATTCGCCGAGGCGAGCGAAGGCCTGCACCAGGCCTCGCTGCTGTACCTCGCGCTGGTGCTGTTCTTCATCACCTTCGTGGTGCTGTCGATGTCCAAGCTGCTGCTCGCGCAGCTCAAGAAGGGTGAAGGGGGCCGCTCATGAGCGCCGTGATCGATGCCGGCCGCCTGGCCAAGGCGCGCAGCCGCCGCCGCGTCAATGCGGTGGCCCTCACGCTGTCGATGGCCGCGATGGCCTTCGGCCTGTTCTGGCTGATCTGGATCCTGATCGAGACCTTCCGGCTCGGCGTCGGCGGCCTCACCTGGACGGTGCTGACCGAGATGACGCCGGCCCCGCAGGCCGAGATCGGCGGGCTGGCCAATGCGCTGTACGGCTCGCTGGTGATGGTGTCGCTGGCCACGCTGGTCGGAACGCCGATCGGTGTGCTGGCGGGCATCTACCTGGCCGAGTACGGGCAGAAGACCTGGCTGGGCAGCACCACGCGCTTCATCAACGACATCCTGCTGTCGGCGCCGTCGATCGTGATCGGCCTGTTCATCTACGCGGTGATCGTCGCGCGCTTCAAGACCTACTCCGGCTATGCCGGCGTGCTGGCGCTGGCGCTGATCGTGATCCCGGTCGTGATCCGCACCACCGAGAACATGCTGTCGC
>NZ_JBFUFP010001486.1:0-1021 GCF_056403375.1 Rhizobacter sp. P2_H2 | reverse complement strand
CGCCGCATCGTGCTTCGGCGGGATGAACTCCGACACGAACTTCCAGGTCGCCCGCAGGCTGCGCGCGTCCAGCAGCGTCGCCGGGTTGAACTCGGTCCACACCAGCAGCGGCCACGCCAGCACCGCCGCCGCCAGCAGCAGCGACACCCTGCGCAGCAGCGCCGGATCGCGCAGCGCGGCGGCGCCCGGACGCACGGCCTGCTCCATCAGCGGCACATGCTTTCGGGCAACAGGCCGGTGCCTGCCGCCGGGGCATCCGGGGCCGGCGCCGCCACCTCGCCCGCATACAACTCGCGCAGCGCCGCATCGTCCAGCCCCGCCGCCGGACCGTCGTACACGCACACGCCCGCGCGCAGCGCGACGATGCGCGCGAAGCGCTCGCGCGCCACGTCCACCTGGTGCAGGCTGCACACCAGCGTGCGGCCGTCGCGCCGCGCGGCGCCGAGCAGCGCATCGATCACGACGCGCGCGCGGGTCGGATCGAGTGCCGACAAGGGTTCGTCGACCAGCCACAGCCCGGCCTGCGACACCAGCGCGCGTGCCAGCCCGACACGCTGCCGCTCGCCACCGGAGAGGCGATCGACGCGCAGCCACAGCTTGTCGGCCAGGCCCAGCTCGGCGAGCGCCGCCTGTGCGAGGTCCGCGTCGCGCGGGCTCCACAGCGTGCGCAGGCTCTGCAGCAGCCCCATCGCCGGCAGCCGCCCGGCCAGCACCGCCGTCACGACACGCTGGCGCGGCGGCAGCGGCGGCACCTGCGGCGCGAGGAACAGCCGCCCGCGCAAGCGGCGCAGCTCGCGGCCCGGCATCGCCCACGGATCGCGACCGAACAGCGACACGCTGCCGGCCGACGGCCGCACCGCGCAGGCCAGCGCCATCAGCAGGCTGGTCTTGCCGGCGCCCGAGGCGCCGATCACCGCGACCTGCTCGCCCGCCGCGATGCGCAGGTCGAGCCCGCGCAGCGCCAGGCCCGGCACGCCGGGCGCGGCCGGGGCCGACAGCGCGCGCAGCTCGGCGACGGCGA
>NZ_JBFUFP010001485.1:0-1022 GCF_056403375.1 Rhizobacter sp. P2_H2 | reverse complement strand
GACCAGCGAGATCCGCCAGGTCAACATGGGCTTCAACCGCATGGCCCGCGAACTCGCGAAGGTCGAGGAGGACCGCGCGGTGATGCTCGCCGGCATCTCGCACGACCTGCGCACCCCGCTCGCGCGCATGCGGCTCGAGGCCGAGATGAGCGTGCACGACGAAGAGGCCAAGCGCAACATGGCGCTCGACATCGACCAGCTCGACGCCATCATCGACAAGTTCATGGACTACGCCCGCCCCGGCGAGACCAAGCTGGTGCCGGTGCACGTGAGCAGCCTGGTCGAGCGCGAGATGCAGGGCTTCCGCGACCCGAGCCAGATCCGCATCAGCTCGCGCGTGGCGATCGACACCAAGGTGATGGCCGACGAGATCGAGCTCGGCCGCGTGTTCCAGAACCTGTTCGAGAACGCGCGCCGCTACGGCCGCTCCACCGACTCCGGCGTCGCGCGCGTGCAGGTCAGCTACGCGCGCACCGGCCCGTGGGTGATCCTGAGCGTGCGCGACCACGGCCCCGGCGTCTCGCCCGACAAGCTGAAGCAGCTCACCACCCCGTTCTTCCGCGGCGACGCCGCACGCACCGCCGCGACCGGCGCCGGCCTCGGCCTCGCGATCGTCGAGAAGGCAGTGCAGCGCATGGGCGGCAACTTCGAGCTGTCCAACGCGTCCGATGGCGGGCTGGTCGCGCACGTCAGGCTGAAGCGCGCGCCATGACGACGGGGGCTCCGATCGCCCGCGCCGGGGCTCGCGGGTGGCGCGTGCTGTTGGGCATCGCCATCGTCGTGCTGTTCGGCGCGCTGGTCGCGCGCGACTACCAGGGCGCCTGGTACGAAGAGGAAGACAGCCACCGCGTCGTCGTCAAGCTCGCGATCTACTGGTTCTCGTGGCTGCTGTGGCCGGCGCTGGCGCTGCTGGCGCGCGAGACCTGGCGCACCGCGCGCCGCCGCAAGCCGGCCGCCACGTTCGCCGGCCTCGCGGCCCTCGCGCTGTGCGGCTGCTTCACCTGGGCACGTTTCATCGAGCC
>NZ_JBFUFP010001484.1:0-1026 GCF_056403375.1 Rhizobacter sp. P2_H2 | reverse complement strand
TCGGCACGAACAGCAGCGCCAGCACGACCAGCATCGGCAGGCCCTGCGCGCACAGCATCGCGAACAGCGCAGCGGCGTCGGGCTCGCTACCGTCACCGTCGTGCCGCGGCGCGCGCACCAGCCACCAGCAGGCCCAGGCCAGCAGCACCGCCCCCATCCAGTGCGACGACAGCAGCGTCGGCCAGTAGAACGAGGCGGGTCCGGTGATGAGGAGTCGCCCGACCCCCACGCCGAGCACGAACGGTACGAGGAAGAGGCAGGCCGTGATGGCTGGCGTGGCACGCAGGCCGCTCCAGTCGGCACGCATCAGCAACGCGGTGCGGATGCCCTGGAGCCACCAGGCGCCGAGCGCACCGCGGGGCAGCTGAGGGGGCGGGGCCGATGCTGCGTCGTGAGTTGCGTCGTGCGGTGCGTCGGCGTTCGGTTCGATCGAGTCGTTCAGTCCGTTGTCGGTCATTGGTGGTGTTCTCCCAGGCGGACGAATCTACCAAACGACCTCGACATTCAATCTGACGAAATCATGGACAACGCGATGAATTCGCCGAGCGCCCGCGCCGCAGGCCTGGCGGCCCGGCCGGCCGGGAACACCGCGTGCAGCTCCGTCGAGCCCAGGTCCCATGCCGGCAGCACCTGYTGCAGCCGGCCGGCCTCGAGCTCGGCACAGCAGCCCCAGTGGCCGCTCATCGCGATGCCCAGGCCGGCCACCGCCGCGGCGGTGGCGCCTTCGTTGACGGTGACCATCAGCCGGCTCTGCACGCGCACGACCAGCGCGCGGCCGTCGAGCGACATCGCGATGCCCCGCGACGTGGGGCCGACCGGCCCGGCGATGAAGCGGTGCGCGGGCAGGTCGTCCGGCTGTTGCGGCGTGCCGGCGCGCGCCAGGTACGCCGGCGAGGCGACCAGCATCCGCGGCGTCGCACCGAGCCGGCGCGCGGTCGCGACGGAATCCGCAAGCTCACCGAAGCGCAGCGCCACGTCGACGCCTTCATGCACCAGGTCCTGCCGCTGGTCGTTCATCAGCAGCTC
>NZ_JBFUFP010001483.1:0-1028 GCF_056403375.1 Rhizobacter sp. P2_H2 | reverse complement strand
GTTGTAGACCTGTGCGCGGTATTTCTTATCAACCCACCGATATATTCCGGTTATGTGGGCCGTAGAAGGTTGTCCGTTGTCCAGTGAATGGCGGTTGACTTCTTCTACCTCGTTGAGGGTCTTGGTCGTTCGCTCGACCTTAGTTGTTGTCTGTACCTTACTAACAGCCCGATCAACGACCTCCCGCGCAAAGTTGCTACTGTTTTTCTCCGACTCCTGTTTCGACGTCGAGGTCGCGAAGTCGGCGGTTGCCGTTGATACGACCGGCCCATATGCCGCCGTAACTGTGAGTCCCGCCTTGATCGAAATATCGTCCTTGATCGATTTTTCGGCTTCCCGCTTGAGCTCGAAACGATCAGTTGATTGGGTGTCGCGCTCGGTGTCTTTGACCTCCTCCTCGGACGTAAATATGCTAGTCTCAGTTCGATCGAGTTTCCGGTGTGTGCGCTCCTTTGACTCTCCTTTAAGTACGTTTTCGATGTGCGACACCTCTCCCGCGACGTAGGCGATCAACGTTTGCTTTACTACCTTCAGATCGCCAATCCCGAGCGGGGTGATTTTCCCGCTGACATCGACGTCCGGGGCGCTCTTCGCTGCTTCAGCAGCTTTCCTTGTTGCCTCGGGTGCAAGTTGCAATATCGCGGCCTGATATTCTGGATCTTCCGCCAACTCTGTTGCTCGGTCCGTCAACTTTTGAAGATGCTGTCGCAAGACCTGAGAGGCGGCGGGTGCGGGCGTGTCGCGATCAAGTTGCAAGAAGTCAAGAACGGCAGCTTGCTCCGCCGCAAGACTCGCAGGCAGCGCTTCGCTTAAGTTCGGCGTGGTTGACATCAAGACTTGGCTGGACCACATCGCCGCCGAGGGTGATGAAGTGGTTTGCGGCGCGACCGCCTTCGACCTGGCCGGTGCGCTCGCGACTGTTTCAAGCAGTTTCGCGGTCGAGGTCAGCTCTGCTGCTAAGGTTCGGACCGCATCGATTCTCGGCGCAGGCCCCGTAGGCGCGGTAGTGGAACCGCCCGTGCCTGCTG
>NZ_JBFUFP010001482.1:0-1028 GCF_056403375.1 Rhizobacter sp. P2_H2 | reverse complement strand
GTCGACCGCAGCCACGGCATGGTGCGCGTCGAGGTGCGCTGCAACAACTGCGGCTCCCACCTGGGCCACGTCTTCGAGGACGGCCCGGAGCCGACCGGCGAGCGCTTCTGCATCAATTCCGCGGCGATAGACTTCGCCCCCAAGCCGTAACTCCGGCCGCCACTTCGTCCCCGTCGACGCTCCCTGATGACCCTGCTGCTCGATTTCCTGCCGCTGCTGCTGTTCTTCGGCACCTTCAAGTTCGCCGATGCCAACAAGGACGCCGCGGCGGCCTTCGCGAGCGAGCATTTCGGTTTCCTGGTCTCGGGCGGCAGCGTCGGCCCCAGCGAGGCCGCGGTGCTGCTGGCCACGCTGGTGGTGATCGCCGCCACCTTGCTGCAGGTGCTCACGCTGAAGCTGATGCGCCGCAAGGTGCACACGATGCTGTGGGTCACGCTGGCCCTGGTGGTGGTGCTGGGCGGCGCGACCATCTGGTTCCACAACGCCACCTTCATCATGTGGAAGCCCAGCGTGCTGTACTGGGTGATGGGCTTCGCGTTCTGGTTCAGCCAGAGCGTGCTCGGCAAGAACATCCCGCAGAAGCTGATGGGCGAGCAGCTGGTGCTGCCGGCCGCCATCTGGCAGCGGCTCAATTTCGCATGGGTCGCCTTCTTCGGGCTGATGGGCCTGTTGAATCTCTACGTGGCCTACAGCTACACGCAATCGACCTGGGCCACCTTCAAGGTGTTCGGCGCGACCGGGTTGATGCTGGCGTYCGTGCTGGGCCAGGGCGTCTACCTGAGCCGTCACCTGCCCGATGACGACAAGGCTGTGCCGCCGGCCGATCCGGCCCCGGAGCCGACGAAGGAACCGACCCAGGAGAGGGGTTGAGCATGTCCGTCAGTTCGCACGAGATCGAGGCCGCGCTGCGCGAAGCGCTGCAGCCGGAAAGCCTCGCGATCACCGACGACAGCCACCTGCATGCCGGCCATGCCGGTGCGCGCGAGGGGCGGCATTTCAGCGTGCAGGTGGTGAGCGCGCAGTTCAAC
>NZ_JBFUFP010001481.1:0-1030 GCF_056403375.1 Rhizobacter sp. P2_H2 | reverse complement strand
GTGCTGCTGCAGCGCGGCATCGCGATGCGCCTGCTGCGCCGCCCCGGCGATGCGGCGGCGGCGCTGGGCGAGGCGCAGAAGGTGTTCGCCACCGCCGATTCGCGCGCCGAGCTGGCCACCACCTACGGCGAGCTGGCGACGACGCTGTCCGACCAGGGCGACTGGCGCGGTGCCTTCGAGCAGCAGCAGAAGTACAAGGCCGTCTCCGACGAGCTGCTGCACCGCCAGCTCGACCAGCGTTTCGCGACGCTGAAGGTCGAGTTCGACAGCGCCGCCAAGGACAAGGAGAACCAGCTGCTGATGCGCGAGAAGGCGGCCACCGAGCGTGCGCTCGACCAGGAGCGCCGCGCCAGTGCGCTGCGCGCGGTGGTGATCGCGCTGGCCGCGCTGCTGGTGGCGGTGATGGGCGTGCTGGTCTGGCGCCATCGCCGCACCAGCCACCGCATGCAGGACCTCGCGATGACCGACGAGCTGACGCACCTGCCGAACCGCCGCCACGTGCTGGGCACGCTGCAGGCGATGCTGGCGGACGGCCGGGCCTGCGCGCTGCTGATCGTCGACCTCGACTTCTTCAAGATGATCAACGACGAGCACGGCCACCTGGTCGGCGACGACATCCTGCGCGCGATCGCCAGCGTGCTGCGCGATGGCGGGCGCGAGCCGGTCGAGCTGGGCCGGCTGGGCGGCGAGGAGTTCATCGTCGTGCTGCCCGAGGTCGACATCGACACCGCGATCGCCGCGGCCGAGCGGCTGCGCATGAAGGTGGCCGGGCTGGACGTGTCGCGCTGGCTGCCCGACCGCAACATCACGATCAGCATCGGCGTCACGCTCGCCGAGAGCGGCGACACCGTCAGCAGCGTGCTGCGGCGCGCCGACGAAGCGCTCTACGAAGCCAAGCGGGGCGGCCGCAACCGCTGCGTGGCGCGCATCGGCGGCGCGGCGGGTGTTCCGGTGTCGCGCGGCGCCTCAGCCGCCGACGCACCCGCGCCGGTGATGCCGGCCGGCAGCGTCACGCCCTGACGCAGCGGGC
>NZ_JBFUFP010001480.1:0-1031 GCF_056403375.1 Rhizobacter sp. P2_H2 | reverse complement strand
ATCTCTTCGAGGCAATCATCGGTACAACAGGCATCCTTGAAGCAGACGAAAATATAGTACTGGTTGCCGCCCGGCTGAAGAGCTGGGAGTTCGCGCTTTCTGCACTTGACAACAGCGTTGATGTCAATATGCCCCATGAGGGTGGCAGCATCTTCGCCTTGGCGATAACTCAAAGGGAAACCCACGCGGTACGTCAACTCCTGTCCCGCGCCGACATAGATCCGAATCGAGAACAACTGTCGGGCAGGAGGCCACTGGAGATCGCGATATCCAAGAATGCTGTTGACATAGCGAAGATGCTGTTCGAACGCAACGACATCTTCCTCACCCCTGCGATCACGAAAGCTGCGGCGGGGCTCGGTTTGCAGCCCCAAAGAAACTGAAGTGGCTGCATCAGCATCAATACATATCCGCCAACCGCAACGTATGCGCATTCCTCGAATCATCCACCGCCCGCACCACATGCCGCTCGTCGGCAATGGTCTGGAACAGGTCGATGCCCTTCGGGGCCTTGCCGCCCGCATCCTGGTCGCCACGGTACGAGATGCTTGAACGGGGCTGCCCGTTCATCATCTCGCCGTTGCACAGCGACAGGAACTCCCATGACGCCATCCGCGCCCCGGCCGCCCAGGCGTCGCCGTCCTGGATGTCGCCGTCGTCCACCGCCCGGCACATCACCGACATGTAGCCGCTGTCGACCCCCGGCGCGAAATTCGCCGGGTTCACGTCGGAGTGCGGGCAKTAGTAGCAGTCGATCGGCACCATCTTGAAGAAGCGGATCAGCGATTCCAGCATCGGCACCGAGTGGTACCAGAAGGTGTTGGTCTCGCGCTGCAGGTTGCCGCGGTGGTTGTATTCCAGCGTGTGGCCCTCGCGGCGCATCACGTTGGTCGACACGATCATCAGCCCGTTCTTCTTCAGCAGCGGCCGGATCCCCGCCAGCACGTGCATCGGCGAGAACACGTGGTACAGCACGCCCGACAGGTTGATGAAGTCGAAGCCGCCCTCGTCCTTCAGCTTCACGCTCAGGT
>NZ_JBFUFP010001479.1:0-1032 GCF_056403375.1 Rhizobacter sp. P2_H2 | reverse complement strand
GCCAGGATCAAGGCGCGCAGCAACTACTACGCGACGATGGTGCCGCAGGTGCCGGCCGCGTTCCGCCGGCTGCTCGACGGCWTGGTGCTGACGATCGGCGGGCACGGCTGGCAGTGCATCTCCGGCTACGGGCATGCGCCGGAGCACATGTCGCTGCACTGCGCCGGGCTCGGCGTGCTGATCTCGGGCGACATGCTGCTGCCGCGCATCTCGACCAACGTCAGCGTGATCGACCTGGAGCCGGAGGCCGATCCGCTGCCGCTGTACCTGGCGTCGATCCAGCGCTACGCGTCATTGCCGGCCGACACGCTGGTGCTGCCGTCGCACGGCCGGCCGTTCCGCGGCATGCACACGCGGATCCAGCAGTTGGTGACGCACCACGACGATCGCTTCGCTGACGTGATGAAGGCGTGCGCCGAGGCGCCGCAGAGCGCGGCCGATCTGCTCACGGTGCTGTTCACCCGCAAGCTCGACCTGCACCAGACGACGTTCGCGATGGGCGAATCGATCGCGCACCTGCATGCGCTGTGGCTGGCGGGGAAGCTCGTGCGCTCGGTGGATGCTGACGGGGTGTATCGCTTCGCGTGCCTCTGACCGAACGGATAGATGGCCTACGAGCGATACCCTCGAAACACATCCCGCAACGCCGGCACCGCCTTCGCCACCGGTTGCGACAGGCTGCGCTCGATCTCGTTCAGGTGCCGCCGCATCTCGGTCGACGCGCCCGCGCCGGCGCCCTTCGCGATCACCTGCAGCAGTTGCTGGTGGCTGTGTGCGACGCACATCGGCTCGCCGGGCGACTTGTAGAGCGCCATCAGCAGCGAGGTGGTCGGCAGCAGCTCCTCGAGCAGCCGCACGAAGATCGGGTTGCCGCTCATGCGCGCGAGCTTCAGGTGGAACTCGCCCGACAGCCGGATCGCCTCCTGCTTGTTCTGCGACTTCGTCGCCCGCGCCTCGGCCTCGACCAGCTGGCGCAGCTCGGCCAGCTGCTCGGCACTCAGCTTGCCGGCCAGCCGCCGCGCCACCTCGCAC
>NZ_JBFUFP010001478.1:0-1033 GCF_056403375.1 Rhizobacter sp. P2_H2 | reverse complement strand
CTGCTGCAGTCGGCGCTGGTGCTCGCGGCGCTCGCGGACGGCGCCCTGGCCGGTGCCGGCGTGATGATCGCGTTCGGCGCGGCGTCATCGCTCACGCTCTGGGGCGCACCGCTGCTGTGGGCGCGGCTCGACCGGCGCGCGCTCGCCTGGAGCATCCGGCTCGCCGGCCTGTGCCTGGTGATCGGCTCCGGCTGGTCGCTCGGCCACGGGCTGTGGCCGCAGTCGGCGCTCTTCTGCGCGACCTGACGCCACTGCTTGACCGGCATCAAGCCGGCGCCGCGCTCGTGCGCTTTCAATGTCGGCAGCCCCTGAACTCTTCCCACACGACCATGAGCCTTCCCTCTTCGCCGCGCACCTTCATCGTCGGCAGCGGCATCGCCGCGTTGTCCGCCGCCGTGCTGCTGATCCGCGACGCCGGCTGGCGCGGCCGCGACATCCGCATCCTCGAGGAGCTGCCGGTCGCCGGCGGCGCGCTCGACGGCAGCGGCGACCCGACCGGCGGCTTCCTGACGCGCGGCGGGCGCATGTGGACCGAAGAGGCCTACGTGTGCCTGTGGGACGTGCTGGCCGGCGTGCCCTCGCTCGGCGATGCATCGCGCAGCGTGAAGGACGAGGTGCGGCAGTTCAACGCCGAGGTGCTGACGCACGCGCAGGCACGGCTGATCGACCGCCAACACCACATCCTGGACGCGAGCGAGCTCGGCTTCGACCTGCACGACCGGCTCGACCTGGTGCGGCTGCTCGTCACGCCGGAACGGCTGCTCGGCACGCGCCGCATCGACGACTGGTTCGCCCCGCACTTCTTCGAGACGAACTTCTGGGCGATGTGGCGCACCACCTTCGCGTTCCAGAACTGGCACAGCGCGGTCGAGCTGCGCCGCTACATGCTGCGCTTCCTGCAGGAGTTCCCGCGCATCCACACGCTCGGCGGGGTGCGGCGCACGCCGCTGAACCAGTACGACTCGGTGGTGAGGCCGATGCAGGAGTGGCTGGCCACGCACGGCGTCGTGTTCGAACACGGCAGCCGCGTGCT
>NZ_JBFUFP010001477.1:0-1037 GCF_056403375.1 Rhizobacter sp. P2_H2 | reverse complement strand
GATCATCCTCGTCATCTGAAATATTCAGATGACGAGGATGATCAGGAGCAACTCGAATCGATTGTCAAACGACTGGATGAAACGGCTGCGACTTTGGAGCAGCAGGCGAATCGCAATGACGCAGACACTCAGTGAGCTGGTTGTTGTCACAACTGTCGGCGGGGCTCACTTTACGTTTGCGGAGCGGCGACGGCCGAGTTCGGAGGACCGCGTAAATTCCCGCCAGTGCGCTTTATCCCTCTCCATCCCGTTGGGCCGCGCCAACCTCCTCGATGAGACGGCGGCACCTATCGGCCACACAGCGGATGGGATGCCAAGTTGAGTGCCACGATCAACAAATTCCTTCTTTCATGCGCATCGTGTCGGCTTAACTTGCCACCGCCTGCCGCACCGCGTGCTCCCACTCGCCCATCAGCGCCTGCGCGCGCTCACGCGACATCGTCGGGTGGAAGGTGCGCTCGACCCGCCACTGCCGCGCCAGTTCGTCGAGCCCGCTGTAGACCCCGCACGACAGCCCGGCCAGCGAGGCCGCGCCGAGCGCGGTGGTCTCGATCACCTTCGGCCGCACCACCGGGATGCCGAGCAGGTCGGCCTGGAACTGCATCAGCAGGTCGTTGACACAGGCGCCACCGTCCACGCGCAGTTCGCTGACCGGCGCACCGCCGGCCGCGACCGCATCGCGACCCATCGCCTGCAGCAGCGCCGCGCTCTGGAACGCGATGCTCTCCAGCGCCGCGCGCGCGATGTGCGCCACCGTGGTGCCGCGCGTCAGCCCGACGATCGCGCCGCGCGCCTCGGCCTTCCAGTACGGCGCGCCCAGGCCGGTGAAGGCCGGCACGAACATCACGCCGCCGGCATCGGGCACGCTCTCGGCGAGCGACTGCACCTCGCTGCTCGCCTTGATCGCGTTCAGCCCGTCGCGCAGCCACTGCACCACCGCCCCGCCGATGAAGACGCTGCCCTCGAGCGCGAACTCGGTCTGCGCCGTCGGCTGCGCCGCGCTGGTGGTGATCAGCCCGTTGGTCGAGGTCTGGAAC
>NZ_JBFUFP010001476.1:0-1038 GCF_056403375.1 Rhizobacter sp. P2_H2 | reverse complement strand
CCTCGTCGAGCAGCAGCGAGACGCGGTTCACCTCGGCCGGCGTCAGGTCCTGGACATTCATGCCTCTTCCATCAGGTGCAGCAGGAAGGCGCGCGCCTTCTCCCACTCGCGCTCGACAGTGCGCGTGGAGGTGCCGCGCGCCTCGGCCACCTCTCGGATCGACAGCCCGGCGAAATAGCGCAGCTCGACGAGTTCGTGGAACTGCGGCGACAGGCGTTGCAGCACGTCGAGCGCGGCGCCCATCGCCATCAAACGCCTGTCGTCGATCGCCTCGGCCTCGATGCCGGTGGTCAAGGTGACCAGCAGGTCGCCGCTGCCGCGCTTGCGGGCCTGGCGCTCGCGCACGTGGTCGATCACGACGCTGCGCATCACGCGGGCCACGTAGCCGAAGAAGGCCGGGCGGTCGGAGGCCTTGAGGCGGCCCTCGCCGGACAGCTTCAGGAAGCTCTCGTGCACCAGCGAAGTCGTGTCCAGGTCGTCCAGCCCGCCGCTCTTGTAAAGCCGGCTGTGCGCCATGCGCTTCATGTCGGCGTAGACCAGCTCGAACAACCGGCTCGAAGCCTGCGGATCACCGGATTGCGCCGACCGAAGCAGATCGGTCATTTCCGTCATCGACGTGTCTCACTGCAAGGCGGAGCGGTCGAGTATGGGAAGGGGCCTGGGGAGCGTCAAAGTACAGATTGAGGATGAGGGCTCACCCGTTTGGGGGGCGTCTGTCGGATGCGTGCGCACAGCGGTCTGGCTCACCGCGAGCTACTGGGCGTCCTTCTCCAACCCCGCCGCCTGCAGCGCGCGCGCCCCCATCACGTCGGCCTCCTCCTCGAGCGACGCATCGTCGTTGACGCCCACGCCGGCCATCTGCATCGTCGGCTCGACCCGCCCCTGGCGCTGCTGCACCACGTGCCAGGCCTCGTGCGGCAGGTGCTGGTCCTGGCCGGGCGCGAGGTGGATGTCGTTGCCCTGCGCATAGGCCAGCGCGTTGAGCTGCGCCGGCTTGTCGGAGTTGCGGTGCACCTGCACGTCGGATACGTCCAGGCC
>NZ_JBFUFP010001475.1:0-1039 GCF_056403375.1 Rhizobacter sp. P2_H2 | reverse complement strand
GCTGACACCCAAGCCGACACCTTCGAGATCCTGTCGCTCGGCGATGGCGAACCCGATGACGCCTGGCACACGCACGTGCAGGGCAGCTATGGCGAGGCCGACGCAGCGCCGTCGCATGAATCGGCCGGCGCGATCGGCGCCCGCTGCACCGAATCGATCGACGCCGGCGGCCACTACGCGAGCCTCGCCGCACGCCAGCTCGCGTTCGGCCCCGCGCTGCAGGGCGTGCAGCGCATCGCACGGCGCGACGGCGAGGCGCTCGGCGAGATCGCGCTGCCGCCCGCTGCCGGCCGCGCCGACTACGTGATGCACCCGGCGCTGCTCGATGCCGCGCTGCAGGTGATGGCCGCCGCGCTGCCGGCGCAGGCCGCTGCCGGCCGCGCGTACCTGCCGCTCGCGATCGGCCGCCTCGCGGTGCACCGCGCGCATGGCGAGCGGCTCAGCAGCCACGTGCGCATCACGCCCGGCGGCAGCGCCGACACGCTGAAGGCCGAGCTGGTGCTGTTCGACACGCACGGCACCGTCGCGACGATGCACGGCATCGCGCTGCGCGCCGCCGCGGTGTCCACGGCGGCGATCGACGAGCCGGTCTACCGCATCGCGTGGGAGCCGGTGCCGGACGCCCGCTGGCTGCCGACGCCGGCCGAACTCGCCGCGCAGGCCGGGCCGCGCCTCGACGACCTGTCGCGCGAGCACGACCTGGCCGACTACCAGCAGGCCTTCGTCGCGCTCGAAGCGATGAGCGCGGCGTGGATCGCGCGCGCACTCGTCGAACTCGGCTGGTCGCCGGCCACAGGCGAACGCGTGCAGTCGGACGAGTTGGCGCAGCGCCTGAAGCTCGCGCCGCGCTACCACCGGCTGTTGCCGCGGCTGCTCGCGATCCTGGCCGAGGATGGCTGGCTGCGCCACGACGGTGATGCATACACGGTCGCGAACTGGCACCCGGTCTCCGACCCGGCGCAGCGCGTCGCGCCGCTGGTGCAATGCCACCCGGCCTCGCGCCCGCGCATCATGCTGACCGCGAACTGCGGCGCGGTGC
>NZ_JBFUFP010001474.1:0-1040 GCF_056403375.1 Rhizobacter sp. P2_H2 | reverse complement strand
TCGATCTGGTCGTACGCCTTCGCTTCACCACCGAACTTCGCCGACAGCACCGTCGTGATCGCCGCCGTCAGCGTCGTCTTGCCATGGTCCACGTGACCGATCGTCCCAACGTTCACGTGCGGCTTGGTCCGCTCGAATTTGCCTTTTGCCATTTCAGATTCTCCGTATCAAAGAGCACTTCCAGTGCTGGGTTTAAGGTCTCCGCCGCCCACTGGTTTCGCGCGCCACTGGCATCGCGCGAAGCAGACGACGAAGACCGGCTTCGTCTAACTGACTGAATTACTTGCCGCGTGCGGTGATGATCGCGTCGGCCACGTTCTTCGGAGCTTCGGCGTAGTGCTTGAACTCCATCGTGTACGTGGCACGGCCTTGCGACATCGAGCGCAGCGTGGTCGAGTAGCCGAACATTTCCGACAGCGGAACCTCGGCCTTGATGACCTTGCCGCCGCCAGGCATGTCGTCCATGCCCTGCACCATGCCACGGCGGGATGACAGGTCACCCATCACGTTGCCGGCGTAGTCTTCCGGGGTCTCGACTTCCACGGCCATYATCGGCTCGAGGATGACCGGGCTGGCCTTGCGGCAGCCGTCCTTGAAGCCCAGCGACGCGGCCATCTTGAACGCGTTTTCGTTCGAGTCGACCTCGTGGTACGAACCGAAGATCAGCGTGACCTTCACGTCGACCACCGGGAAGCCGGCCAGCACGCCGTTCGGCAGCGAGTCTTCGACGCCCTTCTTCACCGCGGGGATGAATTCGCGCGGCACGACACCGCCCTTGATGGCGTCGACGAACTCGAAGCCCTTGCCCGGCTCCTGCGGCTCGATGTTCAGCACGACGTGGCCGTACTGGCCCTTGCCGCCCGACTGGCGAACGAACTTGCCTTCGACATCGGTCGCCGACTTGCGGATCGTTTCGCGGTAGGCCACCTGCGGCTTGCCGACGTTGGCTTCCACGCCGAACTCGCGCTTCATGCGGTCGACGATGATTTCCAGGTGCAACTCGCCCATGCCGGAAATGATGGTCTGGCCCGACTCTTCGT
>NZ_JBFUFP010001473.1:0-1043 GCF_056403375.1 Rhizobacter sp. P2_H2 | reverse complement strand
GCATCGACCGGGCCGCCCGCACGGCCCGCGAGGCCGACACGCCCTCGCTGGTCGGCCGCCGCATCGGCGCCTACCGCGTGCTGCGGCCGATCGGGCAGGGCGGCATGGGCTCGGTGTGGCTCGCGCAGCGCGACGACGGCCTCTACGAGCGCCAGGTCGCGCTGAAACTGGTGCGCACGCACCTGCTCGGCCCGCACGTGCACGAGCGCTTCGCGCGCGAGCGCCGCATCCTCGGCGCGCTGGAGCACCCCAACATCGCACGCCTGCTCGATGCCGGCATCACCGACGATGGCCAGCCCTATCTCGCGCTGGAGTACGTGCAGGGCGAGCCGCTGGCCGCCTTCTGCGATCGCCGCAACCTCGGCCTGATGCAGCGCCTGGTGCTGATGCTGCAGGTGCTGACGGCGGTGCAGTACGCGCACCAGAACCTGGTGATCCACCGCGACCTGAAGCCGGCCAACATCCTCGTCACCGAAGACGGCCAGGTGCGGCTGCTGGATTTCGGCATCGCGAAGCTGACGACCGACGGCCAGGCCGACGAGACCGAGCTGACGCGCATCGCCGGCCGCGCGCTGACGCTCGAATACGCGTCGCCCGAGCAGGTGGCCGGCTGTGCGGTGACGACCGCCAGCGATGTCTATTCGCTCGGCGTCGTGCTCTACGGCCTGCTGTGCGGGTTGCGGCCGTACGAGCCGGTGCGCGCCTCGTGCGCGGCGCTCGAAGAGGCGGTGCTCGGCATCGAGCCGCAGCGCCCCAGCCTGCGCGAGCTGACCGACGAGGCCGCGCGCGCCCGCGGCACCAGCGTGCGCCGGCTGCGCCCTATGCTGGCCGGCGACCTCGACACCATCGTGCTGAAGGCGCTGAAGAAAGACCCGGCGCAGCGCTACCCCACCGCCGAATCGCTGCGCGAAGACCTGGTGCGCCACCTCGGCGGCCAGCCGGTGCTGGCGCGGCCCGACAGCGCGGCCTACCGCCTGCGCAAGTTCGTCGGCCGGCACCGGCGGCAGGTGGCGGCGGCGGGGCTCGCCGGGCTGGTGCTGGCC
>NZ_JBFUFP010001472.1:0-1043 GCF_056403375.1 Rhizobacter sp. P2_H2 | reverse complement strand
GCCCAGTCGCGGCCGCCGGCGTGCACGCGGAACACCTCGGCGGTGAGGCCGCTGTCGTGCAGCTCGCGCACCGCGGGGTGGCGGGCGTCGAGCCGCATCAGTTCAGCGGGCGGCAGCGGGCAGTCGGCGGCGTGGCCGACCACGAGGTCGCGGCCGGACGCGACCCAGTCGAGCTGGCGCTGGCGCCGCAGCTGTTCGATGTCGGTGTCGGCGTTGGTGGCGTCGGGGGGCAAGGTCGTCATGGCGGGCCGGATTCTGCCGGGTGCGACGCTATAGTCAACGCGCCCTGTCAGCCGCTCGTCTGTATTTCCGATCCGATGTCGAAACCCGCTCCCGAACGTTCGCGACTCACGCTGGCCGATGTGGCCGCGAGCCTGGGCGTGAGCCGCACGACGGTGTCGAACGCGTTCAACCGGCCGGAGCAGTTGTCGAAGGATCTGCGCGAATCCATCCTCGCCCGCTCGCGCGAGCTCGGCTACTACGGGCCCGACACGATGGCCCGCGCGCTGCGGCGGCGCGAACTGCGCGAGGTGGCGGTGGTGTTCCACCACGACCTGCGCTATGCGTTCGGCGACGAGCTGAGCCTCGACTTCCTGCGCGGCGTCACGCGCCAGCTCGACCTGCGCGGGTTGAGCCTGCAGCTGATCCCGAAGCTCGGCCGCCAGCTGCTGCTGCAGGCCGCGTTCCAGACCACGGCCGATGCGCTGATCGTGCATGCCGAGATCGGCCCCGAGGTGGTGCCGCAGGTGCAGGCGGCGCACAAGCCGATCGTGCTGGTCGACACGCAGGTGCCGGGCACGCCGTCGGTCTGCCTCGATGACCGCCAGGGCGCGGCGCTCGCGATGGGGCATGCGCTCGCTGCGCGGCCCGATGCGGTGCTGGTGATCACGTTCCCGCTCGACGACGCCGAGCGTGCGCGGGCGCTCGGTGCGGATCCGGATCGAAGCCCGTTCGTCACGTCGGAGCGGCTGAGCGGCTATGCGCAGGCGGTGCGGGCGCAGGGCTTCGACGAGCGGCGGGTGTTCTGGGCGCCGGTCGACGAC